>JADZBW010000394.1 GCA_020851885.1 Fimbriimonadaceae bacterium
GAATTGCGGAAGGCGTGGTTGGATTCAGCTTGAAATACGGGGTGGATGCCCGCCTGATCATGGCGATGGTGATGGTGGAGAGCGGTTTCAATCCCAGCGCCCGGAGTCACTCGGGGGCGATGGGCCTTGGGCAGCTCATGCCGGGCACTGCGGCGGGTATGGGAATCGGCAACCCCTACGATTCGGTGGAGAACCTCTACGGCTGCGTGCGGATCGTGCGCGGGCACTTGGACAAGTATGGCAAGCAAACCGGCGACGGATTCCAATCCCTGATCCTTGCCCTGGCCGCCTACAACGCGGGCAGCGGTTCGGTGAGGAAGTACAACGGCGTTCCTCCCTATAAGGAGACGCAACGGTACGTCCAGAAAGTGATCGGCTGGTACCGAGCGCTCTCTGGGGCTTAAGACGGTCGAGCGTAGACCACGGCCCGCGACTGCCGATCTCTCAGGATGTGCTCGGCGGATTCGGGCGCGATCGCAAAGTCAAAACCTTTCGCAGCACATGCGGCGGCGGGGTCTTGCTCATAGCTCGCTCGGAATGTCAGATCCGATTTCAGCAGGTCTGCAACCAGCGAGGCCTGCCAACTGCGCAGTTCCTCGATCATCGCATCCATCTCCGCAGATTTCGGCATTCCCAGATCGACCGCCCGCATATAGGCTTTGACGGCTTCACCGCAAAGGCCCAGGCTCTGATAGGCGCCGGCGAGCAGCGAGTGATAACCCGGCTCGTATGGATTCAACTCGATGAGCTTCCGAAGCGTGAGCAGTAGTTCGTCGCATTGACTTCCCTGCCATTGAGCCTTGGCAAGGACTTCGAGGGCGCCGACATGGGATGGATCTTGGCGCAAGGTTTGCCTTGCGAGCTCGATTGCTCGTCGGTTGCTTCCCGTTGCCAATTCCATTTCGGCGTATCTCATACCACTTCGTCCGCCCGGATGGCGATTGTTCTTAACGTTCCGCTGATCCTTCCCAGCGGGATGCTGCGCGTGACTCCCCATTTATGACCTCTCACGACATGCACTTGGCATGCCGATCTTCATCGCGCTATCCGGTACGCAATCACAACTGTATCGTGTGTTTGGCAATTCCGAAACGCGCAAAACTACCGGTACGTCTTCGTTAAGCGGTAATCGCATCAAAAACCTCGTCTTCTTGCCTATCCAGCATTGCGACTTTTGCCCTTAGCGCGAGCGGGATCTTGGCGGAGCCGTCGGCCGTTCGCACCGCGATCATCGCGGCCGAAGCGGCGGCATCATTCGCCCATGTGGTCGCTTTTGCGATCGAGGAAGTGGGAAGAAACACGACATAGTCGCCTTCATCGCGTCGGCAGATACATCCGCCCTTGGGAAGTTTGCGTCGCAATTGGCCGACGAACTTCCGAATCGCCAAGTGAAGGGCCGATTTGCCGAACGTCTCGGCGATCTGCTCTCTTCGGAGAGGCTCCAAGTAGATCAGCGCACCTTTGCCTGCGGCGGCCTTCTTCGAAAACTCGGCGGGCGTCATGACGCCTTCCGGCTCGGCACTCTGCCCCTCGAGTCGCTGGATGGCCTGGGCCAATTCCACTGCGGCAATTTGGAGCGTTTCGATCTCGGGCTTGTCCAGTCCGCCGCAGCTGTGGGTTGCGGCCGACAAGTAGCCAAGGGTGCCGTTTGCCGAATTGAGCGGGATCAGGACGAAACTGCCGACGCGGCGCTTCAACGCTTCCTGAGTATCGATCCGATGATCGTCGCGGGCGTCGAAGACCAGCAATTCCGGGCAGCCTGAGCTAATCCAACCGGTGATTCCGTCGCCCGTGGTGAACCTCATCGTTTCGAGAAGTCGGAGGTTAATGCCGTGCTGAGCCAAGAGGATGTCTGCCGAGCCTTCGAGATAGAAGACCCCAACGTGGTCGGCGCCGATGCCCTCGAAGAGCTCGCGGACGACTCGGGAGGCAAGGCTGGTTGAGCTTGTGGAGCCGGCGGTAACGGTCGCGACTTCGTAAAGCAGTTCGGTTTCTTTGAGACGCCGTCGCTCGGACTCTCGGCGGATCTCGTCTTGCAGAAGGGCGGCGAGGTAGGGTCCGATCTCTTCGGCCTTCGTTTGGGCTTCCGCCAACTTAGAGGATTCGCTATGGCCGATCGTCAGCATCCCGATGACGCGGCCGCTCTCGATGAGCACGATATTTCCGACCTTGGAGCGTTCGGCATCCGCTTTCACGGCGAGCAGCGCCTGCTCCATTCGGTGCTTGATCTGACCAGGCGCAAGATCGAGGTCGACGCGGAGAGAGGCGTCTTCGTACTCGGTAGGGAATTCGGATGTGGTGGCGCGAACGACGAATTGATCGGCGAGTTGGGCGACGGTGTAAATGGCGGCGTGGTCGGCGCCGGTGACTTCCTTGACCTTATTAATCAGGCGGGCAAAGACGCGATCTTCCGGGCCAATGCGGGCCTCGTCGAGGGCGGCCACGATGCGTCCCCGGCGACTCTTGGATTCGAGGTCGCGGTAGGCGTCGCGGAGTTTTCGGAAGTTCTCGCGCATCTCCAGATAGTCGCCCTTTTCGAGGAGGATCTCATTGGCGCCGATCTGCTCGGGGGCGGCTTGGGAGACCTGGACGATCTTGGTATGGCTGAGCAGCAGGCCAATCGCCATGACTCCGGCGGCTTGGATCAGCAGGGAGGTGTCGGGAATCTGGCCTTGATGGAAGACGGAAAAACCGACCAATAAGGAGCTGGCGGCGAGGGGTGCCATGAAATTCGGCGGCGAGGCGTGGCGGGCGGCGGCATAGGCGCATGGGGCAAGCACCAGGAAACCCATGGTGGAGAGCTGGTTCAGGTTGGCAAGGGTAAGGGCAATCGTGTAGGCATCGGCGATGGCGAAGAAGCCGGCGACCCCGGGATTCTTGAAGCCCTTTGCTTCCAACTGCCAGCCAAAGAGGCCGATAGCGGAAATCGCGAGGGAAGTCTTCCATGCGAAATCGAAGTCGATCAGGCCGAAAACTCCCGCGACAAACAGGAGGATTCCGGCGATGAGAATGCGTGATCCAAGCTCAACCATAAAGTTCTACTCTAGGTTTCGGAACTTGGAAAGCTGATATTTAGGGTGAATGTCGAGGTTCCGGGCCCAAGGAACGGTAGCCGCCTCCTTTGACTCAATGTCGGCTATCAGCTGGAAGCTGGTGCCGAATAAATTCGGCGATCCCGGGGCCGAATAAATTCAGCGATCCCGGGGCCGAATAAATTCGGTGATCCCAGGGCCGAATAAATTCAGCGATCCCAGGGCCGAATAGATTCAGCGATCCCAGGACCGAATAGATTCAGCGATCCCAGGACCGAATAAATTCGGCGATCCCGGGGTCAGATAAACTCGGCGATCCCAGGACCGAATGAATTCGGTGATCCCAGGACCAGATAAATTCGGTGATCCAGGACCAGATAAACTCGGCGATCCCAGGGCCGAATAAATTCGGCGATCCCGGGGCCGAATAAATTCAGCGATCCCGGGGCCGAATAAATTCGGCGATCCCAGGGACAAGAATGCGCTCACCAACCGCGGGAGGCCAACTTTTCGCTTTCTTGGAGACTGGAGGCGGTGATGCCGACCATCGGTTCGCCGAGGCCCTTGCTGATTTCCGCGAGCTTCTTCGGCTCCTTGTAGAACAGCACAGATTCCACGATCGCCTTGGCCCGACGCTCCCAGGCTTTCTCAGCATCGGCGGCGGTTGCGGAGGGGGCGGATTTGAAAATGCCGGAGCCGACGAAGACGGTTTCCGCGCCGAGTTGCATCATCAGGGAGGCATCGGCGGGGGTGGCGATCCCGCCAGCGGAGAAATTCGGCACGGGCATTCGGCCAGTTTCATGGACGATTCGGATGAACTCGAGGGGGGCCTGGTGCTCTTTGGCGAGGACGTAAAGCTCATCTTCGCGGGCGTTTTGGACACGTCGAATGTCGGACATGATGGTGCGCATGTGGCGCACGGCTTCCACGACGTCGCCGGTACCGGCTTCACCCTTGGTTCGAATCATCGCCGCGCCTTCTGCACATCGTCGCAGCGCCTCACCGAGGTTTCGGGCGCCACAGACGAACGGGACCGTGAATGCATGCTTGTCGACGTGGTTTTCTTCGTCGGCGGGGGTCAGGACTTCGCTTTCATCGATGAAGTCCACTTCAAGCGCCTCGAGGATTTGGGCTTCGGCGAAGTGGCCGATGCGGCACTTGGCCATCACGGGGATGGAGACCGCAGCTTGAATGGACTGGATCATCTCTGGATCGCTCATCCTGGAGACGCCGCCATCCCGGCGAATGTCGGCAGGGACGCGTTCGAGGGCCATGACGGCGACGGCACCGGCGTCCTCGGCGATTCGGGCGTGGGTGACGTTCACCACATCCATGATGACGCCCCCTTTGAGCATCTCGGCCAGGCCGACTTTCTCTCGCCAGGTCTTCTTCGCGTTATCCAATTTCGTTTCGCCGTTGGTCTTGGTCATCTCAGGAATTCCTACGCGCCGTCGGGTCCAGGGTACGAGGAGGTCGATCCGGGCGCGAGTCTTGGAGTCAATTGTACCTTTGAGCGGAAAAATCGCCCGGTACAGTTGGGACCTTAGCGCGACGGGATAGTCGGGGGGGTGCCCCAAGAATGGCGTAGAGCCGGTTCTCCGTTCTCAGGGGGTTGGCGAGGCTCCAGATCGAGCGATTCGATTAGGGGGATTCGCGAAAATTGGAGCGGGCGACGAGATTCGAACTCGCGACTTCAACCTTGGGAAGGTCGCACTCTACCACTGAGTTACGCCCGCGTCCCGTTCGGCTCGCGGCCCGGTCGGGGCTACGCAAACCTCGAGAAATCTGGAGCGGGTGGCGGGAATCGAACCCGCATGGCTAGCTTGGAAGGCTAGAACTTTACCACTAAGCTACACCCGCAACTGGCCTTGATTATACACGGTGGATTTTGTCGAGTGGTTTTGGTGGCGGGTCGAAAGTTGCTGGCCTGTAAAGGCGTAGGCTGGGATATCGCCGATTCCTTTTGCCCCCTCCCCTGCCCCTCCCCCGGCGGGGGAGTGGATTGAGGCTATCTTCCACGGGAGGATCAGGCTATTCGCCCATGGGAATCCAGACGTTCTTGACCTGCGTGGAGTGGCGGAGCCAGGTTCTAACGTCCGATGGGACGGGCAAGGTGGTGGCCCAGGTTTGCTTCAAATTCCCGGCAGACCGACTCTCCACCTCCCCGCCAAGATCCTCACGGAAGCACCAAATGGCATCGACGCCATCGTGGTCGGCGAGGACGGCGGCCAATTCGGCGGGCTCTCCAGTGAGGATGTTCACGACTCCGGCGGGGACGTCGGAGGCTTCCAGGATGCGGTATAGCTGCGCGGCGGGCAAAGGGTTGGCGCGGGAAGGGATGGCGATGATCGCGTTGCCCATGGCGATGGCGGCCCCGATGGCGCTCAGCAAGGCGAGAAGGGCGGATTGGTCGGGGAGGACGGCACTCACCACTCCGATCGGTTCGTTGAGCGTGTACGTGACTCCCTTGAACGGCGTTCCGTGAACCTGGCCATCGAACTTATCGGCCATGGCGGCGAAGTCGAACAGGGTCTGGATTCCGAGGGAGAGTTCCTCCGGAGAGACGGAAAGGGAGCCCCGGGTGTTTTCCAGGTTTTCGGCCAAGTAGTAGAGCACCTGGGCCCGTAGGTGTCCGGACTGGCCTGCCCATGCGGCTTGAGCGGTGGCAGCGGCTTCAACGGCGTTGCGGACGTCCTTGCGGTTGGCGAGGGCGAATTCCTGTCCCGCGACTTGGATGCTGTAGCCGCCATCCGGGCGAGCCTGTTTGCCGCCGATGTAGAGCTTGTGGGTCGTGTCGAGCGTCGGTGGCGGATCGTTTGGCGTCGAGCTTCGAGCGTCGAACGTCGAGGTCTGCGTGGTGGGCGTCGGTGGTTTGGCGTATTCGAGTAAACCCTCTCTGCCACCTTCCCGGCCGAATCCGGACTCGCGGTAACCGCCGAAGCCGGACGCCGCGTCAAACTGGTTGGTGCAGTTGACCCAGACGGTGCCAGCTTTGATCTTGGCCGCGATATCGTGGGCGAGCGCAAGGTTCTCAGTCCAGACGCTAGAGGCAAGACCATAGGGCGTGTTGTTGGCGAGGGCGACGGCCTCAGCGGGGGTTCGGAAGGTCATCGCGACGAGGACAGGGCCGAAGATCTCGACTTGGGCGACCGTGGAAGCAGGTCCTACGTTGCTGAGGAGGGTTGGCGGATAGAACCAGCCGGAGGTCGGGCAGGGGCCAGAAGGCTGGTACATTTCGGCACCTTCGGCAACGCCTTGGGCCACGAGGCTTTGGATTCGCTCCAGCTGAATCCGCTCGATAATGGCGCCAATGTCGACTGATTTGTCGAGGGGGTCGCCGACTCGCAGGGTGGACATCCGGAGCTTGAGTTTCTCCAGGAAGCGCGTGGCGATGGACTCTTGGACAAGCAGTCGGGATCCGGCGCAGCAGACTTGACCCTGGTTGAACCAAATGGCATCGACCAAACCTTCGATGGCGGAGTCTTGATCGGCATCTTCAAAGACAACGTATGGCGATTTCCCGCCAAGTTCGAGCGAGAGTTTCTTCCCCGTGCCGGCGGTGGCCTTGCGGATCATGCGTCCGACCTCGGTGGAGCCAGTGAAGGCGATCTTATCGACATCGGGGTGCTCCACGATGAGACGGCCCGACTCTCCATCGCCGGTCACAATGTTCACGACGCCACGGGGGAGGCCGATTTGAACGCAGATTTCGGCGAAGAGGAGGGCAGTGAGGGGGGTGAATTCGGCGGGTTTGAGTACGACGGTGTTGCCCATCGCGAGGGCGGGGGCGATCTTCCAAGAGAGCATCAGGAGCGGGAAGTTCCAGGGGATGATTTGGCCACAGACCCCGATCGGCTCGTAGCCGGGCAACTCGCGATCCATAACTTGGGCCCAGCCCGCGTGGTGGTAGAAGTGGCGGGAGACGAGGGGGATATCGATGTCGCGGGTCTCTCGAATCGGCTTGCCATTGTCCAAGGTTTCTAGAACGGCAAAGAGTCGGGCGTGCTTCTGGATCTGGCGAGCGATGGCGTAGAGGAAGGCAGCCCGTCGGTGACCGCCCATCTGAAACCACACGGGTTGGGCGGCTCTGGCGGCCTCGACGGCATGGTCGATCTCGGGGCTGCCGGCTTGGGAGACTCGGGCGAGGGGTTGTTTGTTCGCAGGATTGTAGGTTTGGAAGGAGTCGGCGCTTGGTTGGGTCCACTCTCCCGCGATGAACATGCCGAATTGACGTCCATGGGATTCCAGCCATTGAATCGCCGGACTGGCGGTCTCGGGAGCGGGACCATATTCCATGGAGTCGAAGATCTCGGTGATGCTCACGGCTCTATTGTGCCGCGTTTTTTGGTAGGGTTTGCGCCGAGGCTATGGGGAGTCGACGAGGTGTCGATACTCCCGGAGTTCGCGGGCGTGCCATGCGAAGTATGCCGCGATCGTGAGGCATCCCAGCCCGCCGGAGACGATCGCGGCGCGCAGGCCGATGAGACTGGCGACGGCCCCCGCTTCGAAGTCCCCCAGGCGGGGGCCAGCCATGTTGAAGATCATAGAGGTGGCGGACATTCGGCCGCGGACCTCGTCTGGCGTGTTGAGTTGCCGGATCGTTTGGCGAAGGACGGTGCTGATCATGTCGGCGGCGCCGGTGGCGCCGAGGAAGAACATCGCCATCCCAAGATTTGGACTGAGCCCAAAACCAATGGTCACCAGTCCATAGGCCACGACCATCGCGAGAACCCATTTGCCCTGCCGGACGATGGGTGGAAGAAGGGCGAGGACGCCGGCGGCGATCATGGCTCCAACTCCGGCTGAGGAGGCGAGGAACCCGTAACCTTCGGGCCCCAGTTTGAGCATGGCGGCAAACGCGGGGAGGAGGGCTTCCGCGCCAGAGAGGAGAGTCGCCCAAAAGTCGAGGGTCATGGTGTGGCGAAGGATCGGCTTCCCCCATACGAAGCGCAAACCCTCGACGATCATGTCGCCCATCATCGGGAGAGTCATCTTGTCCCGTTTCTC
This sequence comes from Fimbriimonadaceae bacterium, assembly GCA_020851885.1. Classification (GTDB taxonomy): domain Bacteria; phylum Armatimonadota; class Fimbriimonadia; order Fimbriimonadales; family Fimbriimonadaceae; genus 55-13. Next base: position 8,040 of record JADZBW010000394.1, read on the forward strand.
GGCGTTGAACCTGTCGGGCAGCAGCCAGACCGCATAGATCAGCGCGAGGAAGGAGATCGCGTTGAAGGCGTAGCAGAAGGTCAAGCCGAGCCGAGGGCCGATCGGCAGGCCGATGAGCAGACCGGTGATGGAGGGTCCGATGACCTCGCTGAGGCGCCATTGGATGCCGTTGACGCTGGCGGCGTTCGGAAAGTCGGCTTTGGGAACGAGCCCCGTCATCATCGCTTGGCGGGCGGGATTGTTGAAAGCCATCGGGATGACGCTGAGGGTTACCAAGGCGATCAGGCTCCATGCGGTGGCATGGCCGGTCATGGTCATCAGGGCGATCAGGGAGGCAAAAATGGCGAGGCAGGATTGGGTGATGATGAGGATGGTTCGTCGGTTGTACCGGTCGGCGAAGACTCCACCAACCATGCTGAAGATCACCAAAGGGATGACGCGGATCCCGGCTACGAGGCCCGACATGAACGTGTTATGGGTCAGGTCGTACACGTGCCACGCCACCGCCCACATCTGAACCGTTCCGCCGACGTTGGACACGAAGCTGCCGAGGATGAAGTTTCGGAAGTCGCGGTGGGCCAGCGCGGGGAGGCGTTGGGTGATGGACACCGTCTCAGGATACCGAGGTCGGCGCATGGGCTAGGATGGAAAGGTCATGTCCAAGCGTCTGCCCTACCTGCTCATCTACATCGCGCTGGAGTTTGCGGTGGTGGTTTGCCTGTTGTTGTATTTACTCAAGGAGCGACGCGATCTGGTGCCGGTGGCGATCGCCCTCCAGGTGGTCGCGGCGGCCCTTGGACTCTGGATGTCGCGGTTGCCAAAGCGCTAGTTCAGCCCATGGGATGCCGGTTAAAGGCGGAATAGCGGCCGGTGGCATAGTGCTCCAACTGGCGCTCGATATCGGCCAGGAGGGTGGAGGCTCCGATCCGGAACAGATCGTTTCGGACCCACGGGTCGCCCAGTTCTTCTTTCATGAGAATAAGCCAATCGAGGGACTGCTTGGCGGTGCGAATCCCTCCCGCGGGCTTGTAGCCGACGCGATAGCCCGTGCGGTCGAAGTACTCGCGGATGGCGCGAACCATGACGAGTCCGACGGGAATGGTGGCGTTGACGGACTCCTTGCCAGTGGACGTTTTGATAAAATCTGCGCCCGCCATCATGGCGATAACCGAAGCCCGTTGGACGTTTCGGAGGGTGCCCAACTCGCCGGTGGCGAGGATCGTCTTGAGGTGGGCCTCGCCACAAGCCTCGCGGAAGGCGGCCACTTCGTCATAGAGGGCGCGCCATTCGTTGTTGAGGACATGGGCGCGGGTGATCACGATGTCGATCTCCCGGGCCCCCGACTCGACGGAGGCTTTGATTTCCTCGACGCGCTGCTTGAATGGAGAGAGTCCGTGAGGGAATCCGGCGGCGACGGCCGCGACGGGTATGCCGGTGCCCTGGAGGCAACGGACCGCGGTGGAGACCATCTCGTGGTAGACGCAGACCGCGCCGACTTTGACTTCCAGGGACTGGGCGCCGATCGCTTCGATGAGGTCCCGTCGAACCGGTTGGATGGCCTTGGCGCAGAGCCGCTGGACGGTGCCAGGAGTGTCGTCGCCACCCAGGGTCGTGAGGTCCATGCAGGTGATCGCGCGTAGGAGCCAAGCGGCCTGCCACTGCTTCTTAACGGTTCGACGGCCGGGGAGGGTGGCGGCACGGCGCTCGACGGCGGAACGATTGACCCGGATGGAGTTCACCCAATCGAGGTCGAGCGGGATACCGGGGTTTCGCTCGGTTGGCCTCAGCAGGTGGGCAATGTCGGGCGCGGACATGCTCTCATTGTATCTGGCTTGGCAATGCGAGCCCGATTTCCGATAACCTAAGGATCGATGGCGGCCCCCTCCTCGGTTTGGCTTCCCAAGAGCCTGATCGCGTTTCGTGATTACAGCGTCCAGAAGTTTGTAAGCGACCTGGTTGCCGGATTGACGGTCGGGCTGGTTGCGTTGCCCCTGGCGATGGCGTTTGCGATCAGCAGCGGGGTTCCTCCTCAGGCCGGCATCTACACGGCGATCGTCGCTGGGTTCCTTTGCTCCGCGCTTGGGGGATCGACGACCCAGATTTCCGGTCCAACGGGAGCCTTCGTGGTGGTGGTCTATGGCATCGTGGTCCAGCATGGATTCAACGGCCTGATGATCTGCACGATCCTCGCCGGCCTGATTCTCATCGGGTTAGGGGTCACTGGACTTGGGACCGCGGTCAAGTTCATTCCACGGCCCGTCATCGTCGGATTCACGAACGGCATCGCCCTCTTGATCGCGAGCACTCAGATCAAGGACTTCTTCGGGTTGAAGATCGAGAAGGTTCCTGGCGACTTTCTTGGCCGGATCGCGGCGATTTCCGATCGATTCGATACGTTATCATGGACTCCAACCTTGCTGGCCCTCGGCGGGTTGGCGGTGCTGATTCTCTTTCAGCGATACGTGAAGAGGGTTCCAGGGTCGATCGTGGTGTTGTTCCTGGGGACGATCGTTGCGTACGTATTTCATTTGCCCGTGGAGACGATCGGGTCTCGCTTTGGCGGTATTCCCCAGGGATTGCCGTCGATGCACATGCCGGTGTTCACGGTGGCGGCGGTGCAGAGCCTGATCTCGCCGGCGGTGACCGTTGCGATGCTGGGAGCGATCGAATCGTTGATGTCGGCGGTGGTGGCGGACCGGATGACGGGCGACCGGCACAATCCCAATGTGGAGTTGGTGGCGCAGGGAGTCGCCAACCTGGCGAGTCCGATCTTCGGAGGCATCCCGGCAACGGGGGCGATTGCGAGAACGGCC
>JADZBW010000395.1 GCA_020851885.1 Fimbriimonadaceae bacterium
ACTTCTTCGGACCCGCGGGATAGATTCGATTTGCCAGCCTGACTCAGGCGCGGCTCCGCATCTTCCTCATCTTCCACAGCACCACTGCATTCCCGATTCGACCGTTCTCGGTGTCGTCGGCAGGTCGCTTGCGGGCCCCATATTCATGGAACATCACAAGGCGAGCGTTGGCGCGTCCCGTGAATCCAAGTTCGATGGCACGAAAAACGTAGTCGAGTTCCTCGCCCGAAGGCCACTCGGTGCCAGCCCCCAGGAGATCGTCGAATTTCCCTGTTTTGGCGATCAGGTCTTTGCGCAATGCCAAGCAAGCGCCCATGAACGGTTGATCGTTAAAGGCGGTTTCGACGTTCAGTTCACACTGGTCACAGACAAGCACGCCCGGGACATCCTCGGTGATCGGGTCATAGTCCAAGGGTCGGATGCAGGTTCCGGTGACGAAGGCGGCTTCGGGATACCGGCCAATCACCTTGTGGAACTGCTCCACAAGGTCGAGGGAGACCACGCAGTCGTCATCGGTAAAAAAGAGCCAGTCCGTGTCCAACCGTTCAAGAACGAGATTCCGTGCGCGTGAGAGACCCTTCGCATCTTGATCGATGACTTCCCAAGCATGAGGATACTGAGCGGCATTCATCGCGGCTCGAGCCTTGCCGGAACCGGATTGGTCGACGATCAACAGCTTGTCTGGCGCCCGAGTCTGACGGCCCAGCGATGAAATCGCATGGACCAAGGAATCTCGCCCCGCCGTGCAAATGGCGAAAGTGAGGGTCATTGTCCACCCCAACGCGCCACGATCCGCCGCAGCCGATTCCGGACTTTGCGGTGAAACGGTTTGGCGAACATGAGATGCTCTGTATAAGTATCGGCCCGTTCGTCCGGCGCCATAAACTCCGGGTGTCGCAATGGAAACGGCATGGGAAACGTCTCCATGCCCATTTCCGGGTTCTTATGGGCGGTATTGGTGCTGCCGCTGCCCCATCCGATGTTCGAAATTAAATTCCGGGCGGGAACGATGCTCATCCGATGGTTGATCAGCTGACTGAAGAAGAACTGGTAGTCATAGGCGTTGAGCGTCTCGTCATACGTGCGATCGAAAATCCAAGTCCAATACCTCAGAGACCTCGGATGTGGAAACACCTGGTGAAGGCGCCCTTCGTCACGAAACTTCGGCCAGCGCTTAATCTCGAAATCATAGTCTTGCCAGACTCTGCGCCATGATGCCCAACCCCACACGAACAGGTATTTCGTGAAGTAGTAGCTGTCCTCGAATTGCTGCGATCCCAAGAGGTAGTTCGTCCCCGCGATGGTCGCAATACGATCGTCGCCGCGATACTTTTCGAGCATCTCCGCCGCAAAGCGAAAGAAGGTCGGATCGGGGACACAGTCGTCTTCGAGGATGATTCCATCCTCTTCTTGGGCGAAGAACCAATCGAGTCCGGTCTTGATCGCCGTCTTGCACCCCAGGTTCTGTTCCCTCAGGAGGGTCTTTACTTCGCAAGGCCAATCGACATCCAATGCAACTTTACGAGTCGCCGCGATCGACGCGACGTCGTCGGGTCTGTCCGGCCGGGGACCGTCTGCGGAAACATAAAGGCGTTTTGGCCGTGCTTCCCGAATCCGCTCAAAGACCTGTCGCGTATGTTCGGGACGGTTGAACACAATCAGCATGACGGCGGTTTCGGTAGGATCGATCATGGTTGCTGGTTGCTTCGAATTCCAATAGCTGCGATCTGCGTTCCCAAGATGGCCGACCGTGCATTCCAAAGATCATGCATTAGGGCCGAACGGGCTCCGGCAGTATCCCGGTGTCTCCACCTTGCGTCTCCCGATTGACCGTCAGGCGCTTGAGAGTTCGCATGTTCCGGCGTTTGCGCGTCCTCCAAATCTCACTCATCTGAGGGGAAACGAGCGCGGCGAGAACCAAGCCATAGTAGGTCATAAGCTCGTTCTCGACGATATTCGTGATGTAAAGGCCGATTGCCATCGCAAACATGAAGTAGGTGCCCGCAAATGCCGCCCTACGACGCACTTCGTCCGCGTTCTTCTGAATGGTGACTCTCAAGGTGAGCCAACTGCACGAGACCACCATGAGAATCATCAAGCCGAGGCCGATGTAGCCACCGCTCACGCGGCTCATTCGATAGCCGCTCTCCGTATAGAGCGTCCACCACCTACCTGAGCCAGAGAAGTCCTTACCGGAGCCGAAAACCGTTTCTTTGGGTCCGATTCCGGTGAGCGGATAGAGACTTGAAAGTTCGTCGGCCCGGTTCCACTGTTGCATGCGACCTTCGCTGATCGTGTTCTTTCCGCTCAAACCGTAGGAGAGCTGTTCGGGGAAAGCAACGACGAGTCCAATCAGAACAACCGAAATCAGGCCCAGAATGGCGAAAAACTGCGGCTTGCTACGCCACAGCAGCAGCCCCATCGTCACCAAGGTCACAATGGCCCAAGCAATGTAAAAGGTCCGGGCTTGGGCGACAATCAGCCCGGCCGAGAGGACGGCATAGTAAAAGACTTCGACGGGTTTCAGCTTCCTGAACAGGAGGTTGCCGGCGACGATTCCGAGCCCCATGATGCATTGGGCCGATAGGTGGAATGGGTGGGTGGAGAGCCCGTGGGATCGTTTTTCAAGCCCGAAAGTTTTCAGGTCATCGAGGTCGACGTACCAATTGGAGAGCGTCTGGGTGCCAGGGAATTTGAGGAACTGAAGGATCCCCACCACCGCCGTGAAGACGCAGATGATCAGGAGAAAATTGAGGAGTCGCTCTCGCCACCGTTGATCGAGAGCGACCAGGATAAAGGCCGCGAAGTACGGCATCATGACAAAGGACGGCCACCATATATTTCGCCCCAGTTTTAGCTCCAATCCAAACACTTGCGGACTCAGGAAGATGGTCGCAACGATCCAAATCTGGATTAGACCGAGCACTAGAATTGGAAACGTCACTCGGAAACTGTTTCTCAAGAAGAGGAAGCCAATGAGAGAATACAGAGCCAAGCATGCCGTCACCGCGCCGTTGAAGACGTTGCTGGACCGAATCACCGGAGGCAGAAGCTGGACGAGCAAAGCACCAATAACAAGGATGCTTCCCGAAACGACCAATGGCTTGTTTACCGCATGATAGAAATTGCGCGCTTCGGAATACTTCCGCGCTCCATAACCGGGCTCTAGAGCGCTCGTGAGTCGCTGTCTATTGAAGAGCGCTTTGCGGTCCATGGATCTTAAGCTCGAGTGACCGCCAAGTTTGCCTGCCGCATGACGGCCTCTTCGCCTCGGCTACCCTTGGTGACGATGAACTTGATGTTCGCCGCACTTGCGAGAGTCAGAACGTCGATCGCGGCGGCGACATTGCGCATGTTCGCCGATCGGGCGCTCACGACGAGGTAGACCTCGCTGACGTAAGGCACGAGCCGAGCGGCATCTGAAGAACTGAGGCAGGCGATGGAATCCAATACAAGGATGTCGGCACTGGACGACAAGGATCCGATCATCGCGCTAATCTGCTGCGACGTCGCAATCTTGATCGCACTGGCTCCTTCAGAACCCGCCCCCATCACTCGGAGATTCGGCGTTGCCGTTTCGAATCCCAGTTGCGAATCCGGGGTCGGCAATTGAGTTTGACTGAGGATGTCGCTCACGCCAGACTTCTGCTCGAGGCCGAAGACCTTGGTGATGGTCGGATTTTCGAGGGCGCAATCCACCAAGAGTACGCGCGATCCGGCCTGGGCCAGGGCAGCAGCAAACTGAACAGCGCTCGTCGAGCAGCCAGCTTTGTTGTCGACTGCGGTTAACAGGACGACCTTGGGCCCTTCCTGCTTGCGAGTCATGGCGGAGAAGGCGAGGAAGCGGTAACTCTCCGAAACGAGCGGGTTCGGTTCGCGCACGCTGGTGAGAAGTCGTCTGGCGGTCGGCCCGGGAAGATCGTGCACCACGCCCGCCACGGGCAGCCCGGTCAGCTCCTGCAGTTGCGTGG
>JADZBW010000396.1 GCA_020851885.1 Fimbriimonadaceae bacterium
AGGATCGAAACCAAGGCGTAGGTCGAGACCGCAAAGACGTCCCAAATAAGCGGCGACCTGAACTGAGGCCACAGTCCCATGATGTTGGGATAGGGGAACAGCCAGTAGGCGGCAACCCAGGGGCGCCCCGTATGGAGCAAGGGATACTGTGCCGCGCAGAGGACCGCAAAAAGGGTCATCGCCTCGGCAAATCGGTTGATCGAGTTGCGCCATTGCTGCCGGACAAGCAGCAAGATGGCGGAAATCAGGGTTCCAGCATGGCCGATACCGATCCACCAAACGAAGTTGATGATGTCGAAGGCCCAGCCGGTGGGAACGTTGTTGCCCCAAACGCCGACGCCTTGATAGAGCAACCAGCCCACGGAGATCAGGAAGAAGTTGAGGAATAGAAACGCGATGCCGAGCATCACAAACCAATTCTTCTTATGCCGTTTGCCGTCCAGAACCATCGAGCCAATCGTGTTATCGATCGACTCGTAGGTCTGCTGGCCAGTTATCAGTTGGTCGTTAAGAACTTCTCGAGCCATGTTATGCCTGGATCTCCGGGTTCGGGTTGCGGACTCGCCCAAGGTACGAAGTCCTTGGTCGTGTATTCAATTCTTCAAGCAGCAGGTAGCTTCTCTGGTCCTTGCGGAGCTTGGACACTCGGCTGTCTTTGTCGGCAACATTGCCGAAGACGATCGCCTTCGTGGGACAAGTCTGCTCGCAGGCCGTCACAATTTCGCCATCCTTGATCTCGCGGCCCTGCTTCTTCGCTTCGATGCGGGAGTCGTTGATGCGCTGTACACAGTAAGTGCACTTCTCCATGATGCCTCGGCCTCGAACGGTGACATCAGGGTTCTGGACCATCTTCAGCAGGCTGCGCCCACTGACCTTCTCCTCGGTGATCTTGCCGGGGAAGATGACCTTCTTGTCGCCCGTTAAAGGAACCGGAACCACGGGCCCATCGAAATGAGAGTCCATAAACTGGTCCTGGTTATCCGCGTAATTCAAGTAGTTGAACCGCCGAACCTTGTAAGGGCAGTTGTTCGAGCAGTACCGAGTGCCGACGCATCGGTTGTAGACCATCTGGTTGAGACCCTCATGGCTGTGCATGGTCGCTCCAACCGGACAGACCGGTTCGCAAGGCGCTTTCTCACAATGAACGCACATGAGCGGCTGGTGAAGGGTCTCTTCGGGCTGATCGAGCCCGCCGACGTAGTAGCGGTCAAGCCGAATCCAATGGAGTTCACGCCCCCGCTTGACCTGCTCCTTGCCAACTACCGGAATGTTGTTCTCCGCCTGGCAAGCGGTCACGCAGGCATTGCAACCGATGCAGGTATTCAGGTCGATGGTCATGCCCCATTGCGGGCCATCATAGTCGAATACCTTGTCGGGGTACATCGAAACGTCCTCGACCTCGTGCGCCTCTTCCGGCTTCAAAGTTGGATTGACCTTCCACTCTTGAAGGGTGCCCGATCGGACGATATCGCGACCCTCCATCGTGTGGTGGATTTGAACGGTCGAGAGCGCAAAGGTCCCGCTTCCCTTCGTCAAGCTGGCTCCACCCGCATGGGCCAGCGTCTTGCTCGTTCGCATGGGATAGAGGTTCACTCCCGCGTTGGTGCAGATCGAACCACCGACCTTTCGCCCAAAGCCAAGCAGGACGGTGATCGATTCTTCGGGATGTCCAGGCATGACCCAAGCGCCACCCTCGATCTTTGCCCCGTTGTGTTCGAGCACCACTTGGTCTTCGCTTGCAACCCCCAACTGCTGAGCCATCTTTGGACTCAGGTGGATGGCATTATCCCAAGTGATCTTGCTGAGCGGCTTGGGAAGCTCTTGCAGCCAGCCGTTGTTTGCATACCGACCGTCGTGCACGTGGGCGTCTTCCCGGAAGATGAGCTCTACGCCGCTGATCGGCGCTGCCACTGCGGGAGCCGAACCACTGACACTGATCGCCACGTCTGTCGATGCCGTTCCGGGGACGGTTCCACTGTTCAGCGCCATATCCCAAGCCTTCCCGGCGAGAGATGTACTATAGGCGTTTCGCAGAAGATCGAACGCGGGCTTGGGCGCACTCAACGCGAGGTGGATCACCTCCGAATGCGATTTGCTCTCGAAAAGCGGCGCGATCAGTGGCTGGATAAGAGAAACCGTCCCGTCGTAACCCTTGACGTCGCCCCAGTCCTCAAGGAAGTGGGTCAGCGGCAGGTGCCAGTCGCACAACTTACTCGTTTCATCGAAATGCAGGCTGTGGTGAACTTTCAGCTTCGCTTTCGCCAGCGCGTCGCCAAACTTGAGATCGGCCGGCGCATTGTATGCCGGGTTTCCGCCAAGCACCAGCAGCAAATCAACCTTGCTCGCATTGAGCGCTTCGGTGAGTTGAGTGAGGGATTCGAGTTGGTTTTCGGGACCGAAATCGATTCTCGACCCATGAAGCACCGTCTTGCCGTTGCAAGCGAGCTTCTCATTGATCGCGTGGCAGAGATGGTGAACCTCGGCGGGCTGATGATTTCCAGCGATAACGACGCAAGCGCCTGCGTTTCGCTGAAGATCGCTCAAGATTTTGTCCAAGATCTTGGTGTCGACGGGCGTCGGACCGGAGGCTCCGATTCCAAGCTTGGATGCCAGATAGGCGGCAACCTGCCCAACCTGGGACGACTTCATCGCCCATCGATGGTCGGCGTTCGTGCCGGTCACGGTCGGGAAGCTCTCGAACTGATACAGGCGGTTCATTTCGCCGTTAGTCGATTCCAGTCGACGGCCATCCGCGAAGTCCCTTGCATATTTCAGGGAGCCGGGGCCGTTGACCAGGAAATCCGAATCGAGCGAAACGATCACCTTGGCTTTCGAGAAGTCGTAAACCGTGTTCACGACCTTGCCATAGGCCGACTTCGATCCCATCCTCGCATTGTCGAGGCCGACCGGATCCCAGCTATGCCAGGTTGCTGCCGGGTATTTCTTTTTGAAAGACTCGATCGCCGATGCGACGAGCGGAGACGCCACTGTTTCCGTAAGGATCCGAATGCCGGTGCCGCCCTTGGTGTTCTGATTGGCGAGTTCAGATCGAACGACTTTTTCGAATTCCTCCCAAGTGCTGACGTCGCCACCAACATGCACGCTTTGCGCCCGATCGGGGTCATACATGCTCAAGATCGAGGCCTGCATGATCGCGCTGGAGGAACCTTGACTTTCAGGATGGTCGGGGTTGCCTTCGATCTTGGTCGGCCTGCCCTCATGCTGCTCGACAAGGACGCCGACGCCATATCCGCTCAAGGGGATGGCAGAAGCATAGAAGAGAGGTCGCCCGGGCACCAGTTCTTCCGGCTGCTTAACGTAGGGAACAATCTTCTCTTGATCGAGGAAGTAGCCACGACATCCGCTGAGGCCAGCCAACGCGATGGATGCGCCCATCACCTTGAGCATGCTTCGTCGATCGATCTCAAGGAGCGTGCGGCGATGCGGGAACTCATCCTCGAGCCAAGTCTGGAACTCGGGCGTGTCCGCCACTTGCTCCAAGCTTCGCCAATACCGCTTCCCTCCCTTGCCGGAGAGTTGTTCGCGGATCGTTTCCAGATCCAATCTTTGCTGTGGTTTTTGGTTATCCATTAATTCGAAATCCCAAATCCAAATTCGCTAGTGATGGCACACCGAACAGTCCGCAAGCTGCTGGACCTTCACGCCATACTTCGCCAGAAGTTCTCTACCTGTCTTAAGGTGCTCTGGATCGTCGCTGCCCATAGGCTCGCCATCGATCAACTTCTGCTCGAAGTTGCTCAGTTGCTCTCCCGCCTGATACTTCCAATACAGGTTGAAGACCTGGTTTCTTGGAGACATCTCCGGGTGCTTGGAGTCCTGGTACAGGAACCTCTCGGGCGCTCGGTGACACTGGAGGCACCACTGCATTTGGAACGAGTTGCCCTTATAGGTCATCTGCATATGTTGCACAGGGCCATGACAAGTGTTGCAGTTCACGCCCCGAGCAATATGGATGCTGTGATTGAAGTAGACGAACTCGGGAACCTTGTTGACCTTGTTCCACTTGATCGGAGTGCCCGTCTCGTAACTCTTCCGAATCGGCTCGAGGAGAGGTGAATTCGTCCAGATCTGCGAATGGCAGCTCATGCAGGTTTCCGTCGGAGGAAACCCTGCTTCAGCCGACTTTTCAACCGACGTGTGGCAGTACCGGCAATCGATGCCCAACTCCCGTGCATGGTGCTGATGGCTGAACGGCACCGGTTGATTCAGGGCAACTTGAACCTTCGTGTTCACTGGCGAGCGCGAGATCGCGGCGACGGCATATCCCAAAATCAACGGTGACGCAAGACCCAAAACAAGGGACAATCGCGCAACGTGGTTGGCGGCAGGCTTAAATATCTGCGGCATTCTGTTTCTCCGGGCAAATTTCGAAGGCCATTAAGTTAACCGGCCCCCTGAACAGGGGGTCAGGCGCGGATTGTACCGAGGCCAATCTTGACTTTGCTGTCAACTTATAAAGATCCAATCATCCACCTCTGGTCTATAGCAAAAACGACGAACAGCAGAGCCAAATAGAGCATCGAATAGTGGAAAAGTGCGCCCGCTTGCGGCTTTTCCGTTTTTTTGCGAAGGTCGTGATTCAATCGAATCAGCACCAAGTCCAAAGCGATCGTCCCGATCAAAAACACGATGCCTGCCGCACCCACAAAGAAAGGAAGAAGGCTCAGCGCAACGGTCAGCACCATATAGAAGCTGATTTGACTCACCGTCGCCGGGATCCCCTTCTCGACGGGAAGCATCGGTACGCCTGCCTCCGTGTAATCATCTTTGATCAGGAGCGCCAATGCCCAGAAGTGGACGGGGGTCCAGAGGAAGATCAGCGCGAACATCCACCAGGCAACCGCGCCAAGATGTCCCGTAGTGGCCACCCAACCTACCATCGGAGGTACCGATCCTGCGGCGCCGCCAATCACGATGTTATGCCAAGTTCGACGCTTCAGAAGCAGGGTGTAGACACAAACATAGAATGCCTGTCCAGCCAAGGCGATCATCGCCGCCCATAAATTGGCGCCCGCCCAAAGGATGAAAAAGCTCGCAAAGGTCAGGATCAGCGAAAAGTTGACCGCGGCGGCAGTTGGGATGAGCGCGGTCACGGTTGGACGGCTGGCCGTCCGAGCCATCTGGGCGTCGATGTCGCGGTCGATGACCATGTTCATCGCATTGGCGGCGCCCGCACTCAGATAGCCTCCAACCATCACGGCCAACAGGGGGATGAATCCAGGGAAGCCTTTCGCCGCCGCAAACATCGCGGCGCCGGCAGTCAAAAGCAACAATGAAATCACCCTCGGCTTGGTCAGGGCAATGTAAGCCCCAAGGTATTCCCTCAGACTCGCCTTTGGCCGCGATTCAAGGCCCTCCTCCCTTCGAAGAGTCAGGTCCATCAGGGAAAATCCCGCGGCAACGATAAAGGAAACGAAAAGCACATCGCCCGCGACCAAGTGGAGCATTTGCGTCCATATGGGGGCGGCCAGCTTGATGCTCACCAGTCCCAGCATCGCTTGGAACGCAAACGCAACCAGCATCACCAAGGAGGCGCGGCGAACGGTTTCGCTTGGCCGCAGGTGGCAAAGCATTCCGGCGAGGATACAGAAGAAGGTGCCAACCGCCAGCGACAAGTAGGGATGAAGCGGTTGCAGCTTGAGCATCCAAAACGCATCCGGCTTGGCCGCTTCGACAAGGACGTTCTCTACAGGCTTAAGCGTGTGAGCCAGTGCGGAAATGGCGCCGGAAACGCCCAATGAGACCATCCCCAGGACGCCCAATCCCAGCATCCAGCCAACAGCTGACTGGCCCTTGAGCTTGATCCTGCCCGCCCCCATCCCCGACATGGCGGAAAGCGCAATCGCGCTCACGAGCATAAACGTGGATACCACGTGGAAAGACATGATGCTGACTCGGAGCACCGAATCGTTGAGCGTGACGAGTCCAAAGCGAACGAGAGCCCAGCCCACGAGGCCTTCAAGACAGGTGAGGCCGAAGACGACGGTGGTGAACAACCTGGCCTGATGGCCTTTCGCAAAATTGCGATAGGCCATCACCAACAGGATGATGGCAAAGACGCCGCAAAGCGCGGTCGAAGCACGATGAGATCCTTCGATCAACCGAGAAATCGGTCCGTTCATCGGCTGGTGATTCAAGTCGAGAAGCGGCCAACTGGTCCCCCCACCGTCGCCGGATTTGGATGCTCGGACGAAGACGCCCCAGGCCACCGCCGCCAAGTTGTAGATGAGGACGAACCAGGCAAAGGAGACGAATTTGGGTACGCCGATGCGTCGAGGATCGTCAGGATTGATTCCCGAAATCTCATCGATCAAGGGCCGGTTGGGTGAATGAAGCGGATCCGGCGCGTTGGCCAGTCCCTGATTTTCCCGGCGGTCAGAAGGCGAGGCGGCGCGTTTCAACGGGTAATTCGTAGAGTGTGGCAAACGACCCGCCCGCAAAGCAACTAAAACTTCAGAACGATGCGCGATAGTTTCAGTTCCCTCTGAAAGTTCATGGCGATTTGTCAAATCGCGTTCAAAACCGTACAATAGGTTTATTATTTTGAGCCTTGCGCATGACAAGTGAATTCGTGCAACCATGAGGCTTGCTTGAGGTTACTGTTTTGGCCGGTACGAGAACAACGACGCGAGACTTGATCCTGGATGCCACGGAGCGCATCATGTCCCGATACGGATTTCGGAAAATGACGATGGAAGACATCGCCAAAGAAGCCAGAGTTGGTCGCCGAACAATCTATCTCTACTTCAAAAACAAGGAAGACGTAGCCTTGTCCTCGATTGGCAGAGTCGTCGAATTGGCGGAGGCTCACATGAAGGAGATCCTCGACAGCGATCTCGGCACCGTCGACAAACTCCGCCAAATGCTGGCCGAGCGGGTCATGCGCCGAGTTCGCGCGGTCGCCGGCTACCATGAGAGCCTGGATGAGCTGTTCGAAGTGGTTCGCCCGGCCTACATCGAGCGTCGCAAACAGTATTTCACGATTGAAAAAGACTTGATCACGAGAATCCTTGCGACCGGGAAGTCTGAAGGGCACTTCACCATCGCCGACCCCGAGGCTTCCGCTTTCGCACTACTCCACGCGACGAACGCGTACCTCCCCTATAGCCTCAGCGTTAAGGAACTGGGCAATCCGGACCAAATTCAGCAGCAACTCACCGCAATGGTGGAGTTGCTCATTTTAGGTTTGACCAACCGTACTGCCGCAGCCTAACCGACCTTGCCCAACTCCTCTTTGAGAACGTTGATCGAATCGATGTTCTCAGGGTCGATGCCATTGAGGGCGGCCAGGTAGATCGAGACGAAATCTCCGAAGAAGGTCAACGACAGCATCTTCTCCAGCAGGTTGTCTCCCTTCGCCAAAACATGATGGGGTTCAGCCGTGGAACCCACCAAGCGCTCGGTCACCGACGATCGAGTCTTCATCTTCGCGCTTTCCGTGCCATCCATCAACGTCACCATCAGCCAATTGGCGACCCCCTGCCTGTCGGCTAGAACCCAACCCAGGATTTCGTTATGGTTAAGCTCGGGATAGGTGTTTGGAAACGCCAAATTCTTCGCATTCTCATTGATTTGGCCTTTCCAGCGATTGGCGATGGCTCCCTGCCAAGGCCCGAGCCCGTAGATGACGGCCAGTTTGCCGAACATGGCCTGGGCCAGTTGCTTTGTGGGGTTCGAGTCAAACGCCGTTTCGGTGGTCCACTCCTGCGAGCATCGATCGAGTAGGGCAAATGCCTTCTCGTAATCTTGTTTGGGAAGCAAGCCGAGAGTCTCGCAGGCCACGAGCACCGGTATCAACATGTAACCCAGGGCAGTGCGCGGTGGGTGTCCACCGGGGATGATAAAGGCCGGATAGCCGTCTTTCTTGGCAAGTTCGGCAAGCTTGCCTCCGCTTGTCACCACGATGACGTGTGCGCCGGCTCGCCTTGCGTCGGCATACGCATTGAGAGTTTCTTCGGTATTGCCGGAGTAGCTGGCGCAAAAGACATAGTCGCCGATTCCAACATAGTTGGGTAGTCCGTAGTCGCGGTTGACGATGAATGGCACGGCGGCCTGAGCCTCAAAGAGACAGCGGGCAAAGTCGCCTCCCGCTGCCGATCCGCCCATGCCGGTCAGCATGACCACCGACGGCCTCTTGGGGCCTGCCGTCAGCTTGACGTTTCGGGCTATTTCAAGAGCCTCACGACACTGGGCAGGAAAGCGTTCCGTGCGCCCGAGCATGTCCTTAGGGTCGAGTCGAGTGACGAATGCCCGGTCGTCGAGTGTATGAGCCATGAGGTATGGAGTTTACTCTTTGACTTGACTCAAGCATCGAGCGCTGGACGTTTGGCTCCGCGATTCCTGGGAGGCCCCTTGGAAATGCTTCTCTGCATTTAGCCTCGGTAGTCACCGGCATTTCGGTAAGCGCAGTTAAGACGACGACCGGAATCCCATAGATATGTCGATTGAGGAGTCCATTGGGGGAGGAAGACTAGGCTGCCAGTCGAGTTCTTTCCTGCAAACTCACGTTCACTTCGAACAAACCGATCTCCGCTAAGGTCATCGGAATGACGATCGCCGGAATATCGAGCGTCGTCACACTGACATTGCTGCCTCGGATGATCGTGGGCGGCGTAATATCGCAATAGAAACCTTGAGCGTGGAGCAACGAAGCGCTGTTACCCGAGATGATGTTCCCAAGCTCCGCGATAGCGCTTGCGGCCAGTTGATCAAAAGTCACAACGGGCGCACCGATCATCTTCGATGCAATCTTGTCGGCAGTGATCATCGACATCCCGTAAATGACAAGTCCCTCGATTTGGCCGGTGATTCCGCAGACGATGTTGATCTGCTGGCTCGTGAACATCTGAGGACGCGCGCTTAGGCCACCGCGCTCGGGTCTGCAGCCAATCAGGGTTTCGAAGACATGTACCGAAGCCTCTGCGAATGGGCTAACGTATTCGACTTTCATGGCCCTACGCCGCCAAGAGTTTTGTGACCGCTTCGAGAACCCTTTCCGCTTGGAAT
>JADZBW010000397.1 GCA_020851885.1 Fimbriimonadaceae bacterium
GAGGCTCTATGGGCCCGGCCGGCCTGCGATTGTCTCGAACGACCGCGAACACATGGCCCCGTTTCTCCACAACTCCGGCTTTGGTTTGGAAACGAATTCTGCCCGGCCCTTCAAACCGCGCGACCTTGCCATCCACATCCAAATCGCGCAATTCGCGCATGTGGATGCGAACACCGTCGACCGTATTTCGGTCGACTATTTCAATGAGAAGGGTGCCCTCTTTGCGGACCAGGGTTCCCTTGGTGAATTTGCGAACGTTGAACTGAAAGTTGGCATGTCGGCCATCCGCAGAGGCGGCTTTGCCACGCCCTTCCGCGACTTGAAGCAAACCAAATGCAAGTGCCATAGTCGCCCCTAGGACGCCGACGACAACGCACATCGAACGTAGATTCATAGATCCTCCAATTGGAGCATTTGCCCCGTGCGTTTGCTCTCCCTAGGCGTAGGAACGAACAAAATCATTCGTTGTTCTAAGACCTGGTGAAAACCACCAGACATGGATGCCGCGATCAAGGAGTTGATGACGATTCCCAACATCGGCAAGGCGATGGCCGGCGATCTCATTTTGCTGGGGATCCACTCGATTGCCGAATTGAAAACCCGTGATGCGGATGAGCTTTACGCCAGCCTATGCGCGGCCACGAACTGTCGCCAAGATCCGTGCGTGTGGGACACCTTTGCCGCTGCGGTGCACTTTGCAAAGACGGGCGAAGCAAAGAAGTGGTGGGAGTACACCGCTGAGCGAAAGCGTCGGGGCCTCCCTGCGCCTTACTGATCCAGGCTGCGAATCGCTGCTCCAACCCTTGAAACCACTTCGTCGATCTCCGCCTCGGTGATCGTGAGCGGCGGCGCAAAGCGGAAAGTATGGTTCCTCGTCTCTTTGGTGAGCACCCGATGGTCGAGAAAACGCTGGGTTAGCTGGGCACCATCGACGTTCTGAACCTCGAGACCAATCAGCAGACCCTTCCCGCGCACTTCCTTGATCTGTGGCAGGGCCAGGTCCAGGAAGCCATTCATCATTCGGCGACCCATCGCCTCCGCCCGGTCTGCCAATCCATGAACTTCCATCTCGGCGAGCGCGGCAATCGCAATGACTGCACCCAGAGGATTGCCTCCAAAAGTGCTGCCATGATCCCCAGCGACGAACACATCCATCACGTCTCGCTTGCCCAGAGCCGCCGAGACTGGAAAGAGTCCGCCGCCAAGCGGCTTGCCAACCGCCATGAGATCGGGTGCCGCATCCTCATGGTTCCATGCGAAGCGACGGCCCGTACGGGCGAATCCGGTCTGGACCTCATCCCAGATGACCAGCACATTGTTACGGGCGCACACATCGCAAACTTCGGCAAGGAAGCCGTCGTGAGGCACGATGATTCCACCTTCCGCCTGAATCGGCTCCATCATCACCGCAACGGTGTTGCTCGTCATGGCCGCATCGATCGCCCCGATGTCGTCGAACGGTACGGAGACGAATCCGGGGCCGTAGGGACCGAAGAGGTCCATATACTGGGGCTCGGAGCTGAATCCAATAATGGTCGTCGTTCGACCGTGGAAATTGCCGTCGGCAACGATAATTTCCGCCTTGTCCTTTTCGACGCCTTTCTTGGTATAGCCCCACTTTCGGGCGAGTTTGATACAGGTTTCGATCGCCTCCGCCCCGGTATTCATCGGGCAGGCCATGTCCATGCCCGAATAGTCGCAGATCGCCTTGAGGAAGACGGCAAGTTCGGAAGAGTAAACCGCCCGGCTTACAAGCGTCACCTTCTCCATCTGCTCTTCGACCGTCTTGACGATGAACGGGCTGAGGTGGCCGTGCGCCACCGCCGAATAGCACCCAATGCAGTCGAGGAATTCGTTCCCTTCGCCATCGTAGACGCGAATACCATCTGCCCGAACCACGTTGACCGGAAGCGGATGGTAATTGTGGGTTCCGTACTGCTCGGAGATATGGATTGATTCTGCGTCCGATAATCGATCTACGTACGCCCGAACGCCTTCCTCGACAATGCGATTCCACGCCGTTGTGGTGTCTTGCTGGACCATTCCCGTAGTGAACCCCACCGAGGATCGAATTCGCCCGTTGGAGCCACCGACTGTGTTCCTCACCGCACGAGCGGATTACCATCAGGACCGTTGTTCGACCTATCTTCATCCAGGAGACTTCGGGCATGCCCATCCAAGAAGGCCACCCCGTTGGAGGCAGAGGCTCCTGAGCCATATCTTCCGGGCTGTGGCATGGTTTCCAGACCGGAAGTCGCATTCCGAATGAGTATCGTGCTGTCAAAGATCATTGCCCAGCGATCAGGATCGCGATAGCCGGCGATTTTCTTGAGACCAAGCTCTTTCCGGAATGCGAACCCATAGGCCGCCTTGTCCACCTTTGAAGCGGCCGGAGATCGATAGATCAGATCGTTCTTCGCGTACGGAAAAGTCGCATCCACCCAGCTAACGCCCGGAGGAAGTCGGTCATTCCAGTCCGCCGAGTACATCAGCACCGCCAAGCTGGACTGCTTGAGGTTGCTGATCGCCATGGACCTTTGGGCGGCAAAACGCGCTTGGCTGAAGACGGGGAACAACACCGCCGCCAGGATGGCGAGGCAAGCACATCCGGCGACCGCCAGCACGGCAAGGACAATCCACAGGACGTTGTTGTTCGGTTTGTTTTGGGCTTGTCCGGGGTACATCGACTATCAGGACGGTTCAGGTTTGCCTTGCGTTTCAATTTCGGCGGGCGGAAGCTCTCGCCCGGCCAACCAAATCGTCGCTTTGGGACGCAAGGCGGCGCGGCCCCGGCTTCCGTTTCCAAGGGGATTCTCAGCTCTTTTCGACGAGCCGAGACTTGACTGCCTTCATCGCCGCTTCCGTTCGGGAATTGACCTGAAGCGCCTTCAGGATGTTGCTCACGTGGTTCTTGACCGTCTTTTCGGCGATCGAGAGCTTGGACGCGATCTCCTTATTTCGCAAACCTTGGGCAACGAGATCCAAAATCTCCGACTCACGGTCGCTCAAAACGTAGAGCTCGCTGTCATCGGTTTCATCGTCCTCTTGAACCCGACGGAAATCCTCCAAAACCTTGGTCGCGATCCTCGGGGTGATCTTGGCTTCGCCACGCTCCGCAAGCCGAATCGCCTCGACGACATCCTGGGGCGTGCTGGTCTTCAGCAAGTAGCCCAGAGCGCCGGCCCGAAATGCCTCGTAGACCGTGTCGTCGTCTTCCTTGATCGTCAGAATAACAACCTGAACCTGCTTCTCCTGCTTGAGAAGTTTCCGAGTTAACTCGATTCCAGATAGGCGAGGCATATTGATGTCCGTCAAAAGCACATCGGGAGGATCGGCCAGGCAGGCATCCAGAGCCTCTTGCCCGTCCTTCGCGACGGCGATGACTTCGCACTCTGGCATCAGGGTCAGGGTCTTTTGAAGGGCGCTTCGATAAGCGGCTTCGTCGTCGGCGACAACTACTCGGATCTTGTCCGTCATGGAAATCAGTATAGCTGTAAGGGCAAGTATCGAAATCAAGTTGCCCTGAACGCCGCTAGGACCAAATACGACGGAATTTGCCATGAGGCTCCGCTATACTTGCTCCCAACGATGTCCGTCCTCGAAGTCCGCGATCTGGAAGTCTCATTTGGCGCAACTCGCATTTTGCGCGGGGTCTCTTTCGATCTGGAGAAGGGTCAAACTCTGGGGGTCGTCGGAGAGTCTGGGTGCGGCAAGTCGATGACCGGATTTGCCGTGATGGGCATGCTCCATCACCCGGGCAAGGTTTCGGCGGGCTCCATTAAGTTGGAAGGACGGGAACTCGTTGGGCTCCGAGAAAAGGAGTATCGAGAAGTTCGAGGGGACCAGATCGCCCTCGTGATGCAGGACCCGTTCACATCGCTCAACCCAATGATGCGTATTGGCGACCAGATCGCCGAGGCGTATGTCCTCCACCAGAAGCTGAGTTGGTCGACCGCCCGAGAAAGAGCAGTCGAGATGCTTGGCAAAGTTGGGGTGCCTTCCCCTCCGTCCAGCGCGCGCAAGTATCCCCATCAGATGAGCGGGGGCCAGCGCCAGCGGGTGGTGATTGCAATGGCCTTCGCATGCAAACCCAAGGTGCTGATTGCCGATGAGCCGACCACCGCCCTGGACGTGACCTTGCAAGCCCAAATTCTGCGTCTTATCAAGCAACTGCGGGAGGAAGAAGGAACTGCGGTCATGCTGATTTCCCATGACATCGGCGCAATTGCATCCATTTCCGAACGGATCGCCGTCTTCTATGCTGGCAAGATCGTCGAAATGGGCCCGGCCGCCCAAGTTCTCCAAGAACCTGCGATGCCTTATACGAAGGCCTTGTTAAATGCGCTTCCCGATCCATCGAAAGACCGATTGGAAGCGATCAAGGGCTATCCGCCGGACTTTACGACCCTTGGCACGGATTGCTCCTTCCGACCCCGTTGCCCCTACGCAATCGACAAGTGCGCCGAGGAACCAGCGCTCATCCAATTGGGCCACGAGCATCGCGTCGCATGTTGGCGCGCGGAGGAGGTTCTGCAGGAGTCGAGAACTGCCCGATCTCCCGTCAAAACCTAGGCTTCGCCTTCTTCGGGAGCGAAATCGTCCACATCTTCTGCTCGGGCGAAGAGATCTAGTTCGGCCATGCGATCAGCTGCCGGCAGCGTCGACAACTCTGATTTCTTGAAGTCATCGAGGACTCCCGGCACTTCGGGAACGACGTCGATCTGCGCATCTCGGCCAGTCCCCAGTTTCTGAAACGACTTCGCGGTCGTCAGCAGATTCCGGTCGAGGGAAGAGACGGCTTTGTTGTACGACTCGCTCGCCGACTTCAGCCCCGAACCAACCTTTCGGAAGTGATCGGCCACAACGCGAATTCGATCGACCATATCCTTCCCGAGCTTCGTAATTTCGGCGGCGTTCTTGCGGATGGATTCTTGACGCCAATCGAGCGCCACA
>JADZBW010000398.1 GCA_020851885.1 Fimbriimonadaceae bacterium
GATCCGATTGCCGAACACCGATGTCCACGATCAGAAGCGAACCGGCGAGGCGATGCAGGCTTTGGCCGATGGAGCGGACTACCTCGTGATCGGCCGCGCGCTGACCAGTAGTCCCGACCCCGAGGAAACTCTTCGGCTCCTGGGCTTCGAAACCGCCAACGCCTAGTTCCATAATCCAGCGTTGAGTTCCCTTCACGCGCCTCTGCTTGCCTGGTACGACGCGGTGCGTCGGGACCTGCCATGGCGTCGCAACCAAGATCCCTATGCGATCTGGATCAGCGAGATCATGCTTCAGCAGACCCAAGTGGCGACGGTTATCCCCTATTTCGAGCGCTGGATGGCGCGATTTCCCGATGTCCAGACCTTGGCCGCCGCTGACGAGCAGGAAGCGCTCGCCCATTGGCAGGGCCTGGGCTATTACCGAAGGGCGAGGCTCCTACAGGAGGCGGCGCGGGTCTTGGCGGCAGCGGGGAAGGGCTTTCCCAGGACGGCCGCAGAGCTCTTGAGCCTGCCCGGCATTGGGCGCTACACCGCGGGGGCGATCTCCTCGATCGCCTTCAACAAACCCGAGCCGCTGGTCGATGGCAATGTCGAGCGGGTTTTCGCGCGACTCACGGGCTTCGGCGAGCCGAAGCCCTCTCTCACCCGGGCCGCGTGGGATTGGGCGGCGGTCCACATCCACGCCGAGCGGCCCGGAGACTGGAATCAGGCACTGATGGAACTTGGCGCGACGGTCTGCCGCCCGATCGAACCGGATTGCGCACATTGCCCGGTCCAGCAAGTGTGCCTCGCCCGTCGCGAGGGACGGGTCGAGCGGCTGCCTGCGCCTTCCATCAAGCCCATGACGATTGCCATGGTCTCCCACGTGTGGGTTCCGATATGCGGCAAACGTGTTGGGGTACGACAGATCCCTGCTGGCGAGTGGTGGGAGGGGATGTGGGAGTTCCCCCGGGCGAGAACCGATGAGGAAATGCGTGAGCTGATCCCGGGAGCGTGGCCGGAGACGGCGGGCTCGTTCCGCCACTCGGTCACCCATCATCGAATCCTTGTCTATGTGGCGCGAGTTCGGCTGGAGAGGGAAGTCGAAGGCCTGAGGTGGATCGACATCGACGAAATCGATTCTATCCCGATGCCCGCCGCGCAGCGCCGGGCCCTCAAACGGGTGGAAATGCTGGACGCCTTGGGATAGAGGCCCCATTCCCGGCTGGCAATAGATCTTCTAGTGCCAGCCGAGAACGGGACGGGGAAGTTCAGAAACGGCGATACTTGCGGCTAAGCCACCACCCGATGAGGACCACTGGGAGCCAGATCGGGCTGAAAACGAACAGGAAGACCGCCGCGCTGCCCAGGCCGCGACCCACGGAGTTCAGGCCGCCGACCGCGTTGGCCCACACATTGTCCAGCCAGTTCTCGTTCTGTTGGGGCCTCTCCGGAGAGGGCTTCTCGGTGAGCGAAAGATGGATGGTGGATTCCGCCGCCTGATCCTTGAGGGCGGTGCGGGTGGCATCCAGGCTCTCGATCTCCTGCCGCACTTGGCTGAGACGCTCCTTGACGGAGAGGATTTCGCCGATCTTGCGGGTGGCTTTGAGGAGTTCCACATACTGGTCCTCCTCCGCCTTCATTACCTTCATCCTGGCTTCCGCATCGACGATCTGGCCGGTCACATCCTCGCCGGTGAGGTTGTCGTTGAGGACGCGGCCGAGCTTGCGCAGACGGTTGACCGCGGTTTCGAACCCTTGGACGGGCACACGGAAGGTGAGCTCGGCAGAGGCGAGGACGCCCTCGTCGTTGCTCTTCTGACTGCTCTCGACCCGGCCGTTTACCGCAAGGGCGATTCGCTCAGCATCCTGTTGAGCCTTGGGGACGTCTGCGACTTCGACGGCGAGGTTGGCGGTCTTGATCTGATAGCGGGGCTGCCGATGGGACGGAGAGGCGGAAGCGGAGTCGAGCGATTTGCGTTCCACCGGAGCGCTGAATCGAGCATTGCCTTCCTTGGCGCGGGATTCTTGCGTGTTCCCATTCCGTTGACCGGCAGCAGGCCTTGGTCCAGCACCAAAGCCAGCACCGCCCATCATCGGGGTTTCCTCCGAAGATGTGGTTATATCCGCCGAGCTTTGACCGTTAACTGTCGAGCCGTAATCCGCGTCCGCTTTTTCCATTTCGCCGGCCATTGCGCGCTGCCTGGCTTCGGAAAGGGCCCAAGCTCTCTTGGATGCTTCTTTGCTTTGGGCAAAAACGGGGAACATGATCATGAGTACGAGAGCGGCGCAGGCGGTGCCGCCGACCAGTATGAAGCCGGGTCTCATCCACCAGGGCCTTGGTCTTGCCGGTTTGGCAATCAAGGCTCCTAGGGTCCTTTCCAGGCCCACCGGTTGGGGTTGCCAAGCCTCTTCTTTGATCACGCGGGAGATCTGACGGAGTTCGATGATCTCGGCCTGTTTGGCGGGATCGTTCTCGATCAACTTGAGGATCTGGGTCCGTTCGGCTTCGGAAACTTCGTTATCGACAAATGCCTTCAAATTCTCGTTCATGTTCATCGCGCGTCCTCCCGATGGTCGGTCAGCGATTTGCGCAGGTTCGCAAAGGCGTGGTGCAGACGGGACTTCACCGTTCCCACCGGCACATTCAGGACAAAGGCAGCCTCCTCGTAGCTCAGGCCCTCCACCTCATGGAGCAGCACGACCTCCCGGTGCTCTGCGCTCAGTTTGGCGAGCGCTTGTTGGAGAGCGTGGCGATTGATGATCGTCTCCTCCTGATGCTCGGTCGAACCGGACTCGGTGAGCTCGATGGTGGGCGGTTCGCATCTTCGTTTCCTGACCATTCGTCGGCACTCGTTGTTGGCGATGCCGAGGAGCCAGGTGGAAAGGGTAGACGCGCCCCGGACTCGGGAGATGGCCCGTTGGGCGGTAAGAAAGGTCTCCTGCGCGGTGTCTGCAGCGGCATCGATGCCCACGCGTCGGGCGCAGAATCGATAAACCGTATCGTAATGCTCCCTCGCAATGGCGGCGATATCGTGTAGCTCGCGTGGAGTCCCCATGTCGGTAACTGCCTGCATTATCATGCCTCTGACCAGTTGAGTGCAGGGATTCGGGATCGGAGTTCAAAGAATCTTGTGATCGGCAGGCATAATCAACCCTGTGGCGCGGGACAACGGGTGCGGGAGGATAGTCTGGAGTTGACGCCATGGCTGATCCGCTACGCCTACTCGGAGGGCGCCTTTCCAATGACGGTTGAAGATGGACGCGTCGAGTGGTTCCTGCCGCGCCGTCGCGCCCTCTTTCCAATCGAGGGAATCCACGTCTCCCGGAGCCTTAGAAAGGTCATCGACCGGGGGGAGTTTGAGATTCGTTTCGATTCCGCCTTCGAAGAGGTCATGCGAGGTTGCCTTCGACCGGACGAAAACTGGATCAGCGAGGAATTCATCAGGGTCTATACGGCGATCCACCATGAAGGATGGGGCCATTGCGTCGAGTGTTGGAAGGATGGTCGGTTGGTCGGCGGAGTTTACGGAATCGCCATGGGATCTTGCTTCTGTGCGGAGTCCATGTTCCACCGGGAGACGAACGCCTCCAAGGTGGCGCTGTGGGCGATTGTCGAACGGTGCCGGAAACTTGGGTTCACGATTTTCGATGCTCAATTCATGAATCGCCACCTGGCTTCTCTTGGCGCCTTTGAGATTCCCAACCGCGATTACCAAAAGCTCTTGGCCCAAGCGTTGAAACAGTCGACTCCATGGAGCCTCTAGCCTTTCCAAGGGCGGTACCAGCATTTTGGACAACCCGGCAATTGTAACGACCTATTCTCGGATTCCGTTGCCGACACTTGACTTAACCGATTTGGGTTACGCCTTTTGGAGGCGGGTTCTGATCGGGACGGCAGGTGCACAGATGGCACGAAAGCAACTCAAGATTGTCCGACTGATCGAACCCGAGCTTTGCCTCGAGTGCCGATTCGCGCAGACCGCTGAGGTGGAGACCGAGGCCGGTAATCACCAACGAATGATCTACTGTCGTCGCCTGGACTGCGACAACTGGGACATCGTCAATGCCGAACCCGCGCGCAGTATGGAAGTCGATGAATGGGGAGTAGATGACGCTGCCTAATTGGTGAAGCGACTCCAATCTCCCACGTAGAGCACTTCTTATTCGAGTTCGACTCCGAAGGTCTCCCGCACTTTTCCCTTCGTGAACAGCGCCAGTCGCCTGATCTCGGTCGCGGTTGCATTACCCACGTTGAGGATGAAGTTGGCGTGGCGTGCTCCTTGCATGGCGCCACCCATGCGAAAGCCCTTTAGGCCGACCGCCTCGATGAGAAACCCCGCGGGAACCACTCCTGCCTCTCGCATGCCATCCGACAGTCCAGGGAGGGTTTGAGCCAGGTCTGGATCATTGACGTTCTTGAAGAAGCTTCCGGCGCTTGCCGAAGGGGGTTGCTTGGAGATTCGCTGTCGCTGATACTCCCGTGCCTCATCGTAAATGGCTTTCGGAA
>JADZBW010000399.1 GCA_020851885.1 Fimbriimonadaceae bacterium
CGTGATCGAGCGATGGCTGGCAAGAGATCCGGATATTCGTTCGGCGGTGAAGCAGGTGACCAGGCTTGGAGCACGCGGCAGCGCCGCCTTCCTCAGGGGAGACATGATGGAACTGGCGTCGTGTATGAATGAGAATCAGAGTCTGATTCGCGATTGGGGTGGTTCGGGCGAGGCAATCGATCGTCTCGTTCAGGACTGCATGGAAGAAGGAGCTTTGGCGGCAAAACTTGCCGGAGCGGGGATGGGGGGAACGGTCATCGCACTTGGTTTGAATCTCCCGGAGCTTGAGCAACGACTTCGTAATCGCGGCTATGAGAACTTCATGCGACCCAGTTCCCAGCCTGGGTTGACGATCGAGGTTCTGGAGTAGCGATGCGACTTGCCGCCCAACTGTACACGCTCAGAGATTTCACCCAGACCGGCGCCGAGTTCCACAACACGCTCCGCAAGGTTCGTGAGATTGGCTATCTGGATGTTCAGCTCTCGGCGATCGGCTGCATGTCTGGACCGACGCCCCTCGTGAACGCACGCCAATGTCGCGAAATGCTGGATGAATCAGGGCTCCGAGCGCCCCTCACCCATCGTGGCTGGGATGAGATCACCGAGCGTACGGACGAATGCATCGCCTTCCATGCCGCGATTGGGGCAGAGTTGGTTGCGGTCGGGTCCATCCCTGGGCCGTATCGTGCGGACGGGCTCGATGGGTACCGCCGCTTCGTCGACGATGCCGAGCCCGCCATCGAGAGGTTAGGGAGGGCAGGCATCGCTTTCGCCTATCATAACCATGCCTTCGAGTTCGAGCGTATGGGCGCAAGTGGGGAACGGCCATTCGACGTCATGTGCGATCGCGGTTCCGCTGGATTTGGATTTGAAATCGACACCTACTGGGTCGTCCATGCAGGAATCGACCTCCTCAGCGTCATCCGGAAACTAAGTGGCAGGGTGCCAATGGTGCATTGGAAGGACAAGGTTCCGGTAGGCAACGAGGTCCGAATGGCGCCCGTAGGCGAGGGCAATATGGATTGGCCCCAAATCCTCGCAAGCTGTAAAGGAGCAGGGACCACCCTCGGAGCCGTGGAGCAGGATGATTGCTACGGACGCGATCCCTTCGATTGCCTTGCGTCGAGTTATCGCTACCTATCGGCACTGTATGCCACGATTTAGGTTCGATAGCGCTTCCCCATCGACATGATCAAGCACCGGAGACCTGCACCCGGATATCATCTCATTTCGTCGGTCTTTTGCAGACGAACGCACTTATGAGCGCCCAAAATCCATTCTCATGGGGAAGCATCCGCCGAATCCTGCTCGGCAAGCCCATTCCCACATCCAGAGCAAGCCACGAACGGTTGTCGCCGCTGATCGGACTGCCTGTCTTTGCATCGGATGCCCTGTCCTCAGTGGCCTACGCAACGGAAGCGATTCTCAGCATTTTGATCCTGATGTCGATTGCGGCATTGCAATATCAGATCTTCATCACCTTCGCGGTTTGCGTACTCATCCTCGTCGTCGCCATCTCCTACCAGATGACGATTCAGGCCTACCCACAAGGTGGTGGCTCCTATATTGTCGCCACGGACAACCTGGGGACGAGGCCCGGGTTGATTGCCGGTGCGGCACTGATGATCGACTATGTGCTTACCGTTGCGGTATCGATTGCCGCCGGCGTTGCCGCCATCACTTCGGCATATCCATCGCTTCACAACTATTTGGTTCCACTGGCGCTGTTCTTCATCGCGATGGTGGCTCTTGCCAATCTGCGCGGCGTGAAGGAGTCCGGAGCGCTCTTTGCAGTTCCCACTTATGCGTTCGTCCTCGCCATCGTCCTTGTCCTCATATTCGCAATCTCGAAGTCGCTGGGAACCCCGGCTGCCCTCCCCCATGTAGAAGCGAGGAATGCGGCGGGCAAGAGTCTGATTGGAATGGAAGCCGCTTTTCCCATTTGGTTCATCATCTTGAGGTCCTTTGCCGCTGGATGCACCGCGCTGACCGGCATTGAAGCGGTAAGCGACGGGGTCCAGGCATTCAAGGCCCCAGAAGCAAAGAACGCGATCACCACCCTTCGATGGATGGCCATCATTCTCCTGTCGATGTTCCTGGGATTGGGATATGTCGTCCAACATATGCCGACGATCTACCTTCACTCGACGGACAATCCGGAGTTTAGAACGGTCGTTTCGCAGGTTGCCGCATGGGCGTTCGGCGGGACTCACCACCCGCTCTACTTTTTCGTCCAATTCTCAACTTTCGCGATTCTGATCCTTGCGGCGAACACCGCATTTGCGGATTTTCCCCGGCTCTGCAGCTTCATCGCGAGGGATGGTTTCTTGCCCAGGCCGCTGGCAAGGCAAGGGGACCGTCTCGTCTTCCATAACGGGATCATCATCCTGTCCGTCGCCGCCGGGCTTCTCGTCTACAGGTACAAAGGTGAACTGGACGGATTGCTGCCACTGTACGCAGTCGGCGTATTCACCGCTTTCACCTTGAGCCAATTGGGGATGGTTTTCCATTGGTTCAAGAAGAAACCGACCGGTTGGGGCAGGAAAGCAGCCCTCAATATCCTGGGAACGGCGATTTGTTTCGCGGTTCTCCTGATCATTGCCGTCACCAAATTTACGGAAGGCGCCTGGGTCATCTTGATCCTGCTGGTCGTTGTCATCGCCATGTTCCTCGCGATTCGCAGGCGCTACGATACGATGTCCAGTCAGTTGGTCATTGGTGAAGTCACTCCGGCGATGCCACGCGGCCATACGTCGTTGCTACTGGTGCCGCGGGTACACAATGGCATCCTGCAGGCTCTCAACTATGCTCGTGTCACCGACCCTGACTGCCAAGCGATTCACGTTGCCATCGACGAACGGCGGATTGCCGAGATTCAGGAAACTTGGGCCGAGTTCGGAGAAAACGTGCCCATGGTTGTGCTGAGGTCACCCTATCGTTCCCTCATCGATCCGGTACTCGATTACGTTGATGAGCTTCTGAGGGAGAACCCTGAGCAAGTTATTACCGTCATAGTCCCAGAGGCCGTATCGACGAAGTGGTACCACAAGCTCCTTCAAGAGAACGTAGCCCAACAACTGAAGAACGCGCTTGGCATGCGTCCCAACGTTGTGGTGACCAATGTGAAGTATTTCTTGAAGTGAGAGGATGATCAGACGGTACGGGGAGATGAAGCCCGATCAGGTCCAACGGGCGATTCAGGAAGCTGGTGTGGCGATCCTGCCCATTGGAGCGCTCGATTGGCATGGCGACCACCTCCCGTACGGCGTCGACGGCATCCTTGCGGAATCATTTGCCGAACGCCTCGCCGAGCGGGTGAATGGCGTTCTTCTGCCCACCCTCTATGCTCCAATGACCACGCTGCCGGAGGCCCATTCCCTTTGTGTGCGCAGCGAGACGTTCCGAGGGCTCGTCTTCGATCACCTCAATTCCCTGAAGTCCATTGGTTTTCGTACCGTCTGCATCGTGACGGGCCACTATGCGCAAGGGCACTTGGTTGAGCTTTACGAAGCCGCCACTGCCTTCATTGGCGCCGAACTCTACGTGATCGCCGCCGCCCCTCTGGAAGTCCTTGAGGAGGACTCCCTGCTCGACCATGCGGGCAAGTGGGAAACGGCGCAAATGCTGGCGCTAAGGCCGGATCTCGTCGATCTAACGAGGGTCCGCGAGCCCCTCACTCCGAAGAACTCGGGAGTTCTTGGCGATGATCCACGGTGCGCGAACGCAGAAGAGGCACGCAAAGTGATCGAGCAAGCCCTGGACCTATGGGTGAATTGGATCGAACAGCCTGACCGAAGGTCGATTGAACGATTCTATGTCCGGCGGATCAAAGCCATCCAAGATTACTTGGAAGAGTACGCCGCCCTCAGTTGGGAACAAGCGGTCCGCGAGTGGTGGGACAAGAGGGACTAGGTCGCGCTTCGACACCCGTTCGTAGATGGTTTTGACGACATTCCCCAAAGCATCGGGTGCTGAAAGGTAGCATCCCATCGATATGTCTCAGAAATTGAACGTCCTCGTGTGGGACGAGAACCCGCCTCATGCTCCCAAGGAGATCTACCCCGACCAGATCCGTGGCGCCATTGCCCAGGGCCTCCAGGCTTTCGACAAGGAAGGCCAACTCAATGTCGACGTTGCCCACTTGGACGAGGCCGATCAGGGCGTTCCGGAGCGCCTTCTTGCCAATACCGATGTGCTTCTTTGGTGGGGTCATGCGAGACATGGCCAAGTCGAGGACTCCCTTGCGCAACGCGTGAAGAAGCATGTCCGAGAGCGAGGGATGGGCTTCATATGCCTCCATAGCGGTCATTACTCCAAGACATTTCAAGCCGTCCTGGGGTGTACGGGCCACCTTAAAGGCGGCTGGCGCGAGGCTGATGACGCCGAGATCATCACGGTATGCGCTCCCAATCACCCGATTGCCGCTGGAGTCGAGGACTTCTCGCTTGAGGCGGAAGAGATGTACGGCTCTCCGTTTGAAGTGCCCGCTCCCGAAGTCCTCGTTTTGCAATCCCAGTTCACCGTTGGGAATGAGTACTTCCCTTGCGGTATTTGCTGGACGGTTGGAGAGGGTATCGATCCTCAGTTCACTTCGGGTCCAGGCGGTGGTAAGGGCCAAGGCGAAGGTAAGGGCCGGGTGTTCTATTTCCGCCCCGGCCATGAAACATACAAGACGTACTTCGACGAGCGCGTTCGCCGAGTGATCTATAACGGCGTCCGTTGGGCAGGTCGACTGGTCTAGGCCGCGATCTGTAGCCCGTGGATTACCAATTCACGGTGAGAACCACGGGCTACCTGCTCCGTGCCACACTTGTGGCATGACCCAGTTTGCGATTTCTTGGAGACTGTCACGCGGCCGATTCCTCGATGCGATCAAAGACCTGAACCAGGAGCAATTGAACTGGCGGCTGCAACCGGGATCGCTGACGCTCGGGGAAGCCGCCCTGCATGTCGCAGGCGTGGAGGTCTCCTTTGTTTCTCAGTTGACCGACGCAACCCTGGACGATTTGCGGTCGAAGCTCAAGTTGGCGGCAACCGAAGGCGTGGTCAACGACAATCCATTTCCATTCACGGCCGACGAAATCACGCCCGAGTTGGTGGCAATGAGCTTGGATTTGGCCGAGCAGATGGCGCGACCCCTGTTGGAGAATCCAAGCCGGGCTGTCTTGGAGAAAGAGATCGTCAGCGCCCTCGGGCCAGTCATTACTGGTGAAGGCGCGCTGGCGCGTTTCGCGTTCCATCCCGGTTACCACCAAGGGCAGGCTCATTTGATCCGGACGGCGCCCGGATTTCCGGCGTAGGTCGTCCCGCCTAGAGCCCTTCCACCATCGGCACACGCGACTGAAAGTCAGCCAACATGGTATTCGCCTTGGCCTCATGCTCCAAGAGCTTTTCAAACAGCCTAATTTGGACCATCGCCCGGACCTTGTTCAAGTCCCGCGGATCTTGCGAGCCGAGTTGGAAGTAGGTGTCGCCTCGAAGGTAATCGGCGAGGAAGCGCACGCCCAATTCAAGAGCGATTACTTGGACGGCTCGTGGCATCAGGGCAATCTCCTCTTGAGTTGCGGTGGAGGCGGTGCTCAGGAACCCTTCCGTGACCGCGGCATAAACTGCTTCGTCGACGGCAACGAGCGACAGATCGCGCTCTTTCTCGCCCGCCACATTGACAAGGGATCGGACCATGTCGCCCCAGTCGGCCAACCAGGTGAGGGGCATGATCGTGTCGAGGTCGACAAGCGACATGACGCGGCCAGTCAGGGCCTCGAACAAGAAGTTCTCGATCTTGGTGTCGCCGTGGATCGCGGTCGTTCGAATTCGCCCCGAATCGCGATGCGTACCCAGCGACAGGGCCAAATCCCGGTACACAAGCGCGGTCTGGATGAACGGCTGAAGTTCACGGTCGTGCAAGCGATAAAGCCGTTCTTCTTCCGACAATGGGCAGAGGAAATGTCGCTCGGTGGCCGCACGAACCTCAGGGTCATGGGGGAGTCGGTGCTCCACATCCTCGATCGTGCGGCAGCCCTTGAGCGCCGCATCGAGCTGGTCGTAGTAAATCTGGGTGTTGCGATACCCTGGAAGTGCGGTGGGCACGGTCTCGGCGTCGATGGTATCCGTCAGATCGTGGTATATCGCAAGGCCCCTACCGACTTCGAATGCCGCTTCGGTTTGTCGATGATCGGGGAGCTCGGAGAGGGATTTATAGCTAACGGTGCCTTCGATGTAGAGCATCATGCGCCAAACGCCACGATCCTCATGGAAGAGCCGACCGGTCTTGGTTGGCACCAGCTCTGGCACTTGCCATCCGGTCTCCGCGCCGAGGCCCTGGTGGAGCGCCTGCTTCTGCGCCTCGATTGAAGCGATCATGCCCGCCATGACTCGCTCCGAAAGTGGGAAAACGTCGGGGTTGACGCGTTGCAGCAGGTAGGCGCGCTTCTCTGGTCCGGCAGAGATCAGAAGCGTATCCAGGTTGATGTTTCCCCGGCCTTCAAAGAACTCGATCTCAAAAGGAGATTCAATGTGGAATTGCAGGGCAATATCGCGGGCGTCATCGAGAGAGAGCATAGAGCCGGGCAAAGTATAGCAAAAGACGATCACATTGTCTTAACAGATTCGCGATCAGGTTCACCATCGAGACGAGATTTTCAACGCAATGGTGGACGTCGCACCAAGTTCCGGGCCAGGACGCGACGTTCGGGGATGAGAATCGCTTCATACGTCGCCGATCAAGCCGCAGGCTTCGTCACTCCTCACGGAAATCCAGTGTGTAGGTCTTCCCGGCTTGAGTGGCGAATTGGAAGCCGCCGCTACCCCTGGTGATTCGCTCAAAGCTCCGGGAGCCACCTCCTTGCAGGCGAGCGTTTTCAGGCTTGGCAAAGACCCGGCAGTCGCCTCCCAGTTTGGAAAGCACCGAGGCCCGCTTGAGTTCGCCATCCTTCCACTCGAGATCGACGACGAATCCGCCGCGCGCGCATAATCCCTTCCCCGAGCCGGTCGGCCAGGCTTTGGGTAGGGCGGGAAGAAAGTTCAGGAATCCCTCATGACTCTGCAAGAGCATCTCGGCGATACCGGCGGCCCCGCCAAAGTTGCCGTCGATCTGGAATGGAGGGTGGTCGTCGAACAGGTTCGGGAGGGTGGATTTGGCAAGCAGGGCCTGGATGTTCTCATGGGCCGTATCACCATCTCTGAAACGAGCGAAGAAGTTGATGATCCAGGCTCTCGACCAGCCAGTGTGGCCGCCGCCGTGAGAGAGCCGGTATTCGAGAGACTTGCGGGCGGCGGCAACATACTCGGGGGCTTTGGACACGGTGAATTGATTGGAGGGATGAACGCCATAGAGATGGGAAACGTGCCGATGGCCAGGTTCCGCTTCCTCGTACTGCTGGTTCCACTCGATCAAGCGGCCATCGCCGCCGATCTTCGGCAGTGCCAGACGCTTGAGGGACTCCGCCGCCCGCTGGGTGAACGCATCCTCGACGCCCAACTCTTTCGCCGCTTGGACGGTGTTCGTCAGGACTTCCCAGATGATTTCCTGGTCCATCGCGTTTCCCATCCCCACATTCAAGTTCTTCCCGTCGAGACGGTAACTGTTCTCTGGAGAACTGGTGGGGCCGGAGACCAATCTTCCGGTCGCAGGGTCCTCGACCAGCCAATCCAGATAGAACTCGGCGCAAAGTTTGAGGAATGGATATGCGTGTTTGGCAAGGAATTCGCGGTCTCCCGTGTACCGGTAATGCTCCATCATGTGGCCACTGCACCAGCCCGCGCCGTGGGGCCAGAGACCCCATACGGTATTGCCCGTCATCGCCGTCCAGAGGGGACCGTCGGTGACATGTCCCAATGCCATTCCCTTGCTGCCAAGAGTTTTGGCAAAGGCCTGGCCTGCTGGACGCAGGTTCTCCAGTAGGTCGAACATCGGCAAGTGACACTCACTGAGATTCCCTACCTCGGCAATCCAATAGTTCATCTGGATGTTGATATTCAGGTGGTAGTCCGCGTTCCAAGGCGCGCTCATATGCGGGTTCCAGACTCCCTGGAGATTGGCGGGCATGTCGCCCGGGCGTGAACTTGTGATCAGGAGGTATCGGCCGTACTGGAAATAAAGTGCCTCCAGTGCAGGATCGACGAGCCCACTCCTAACCTGGCTTAAGCGAACGTCGGTCGGTTCAGGGGAAGCATGGCCCAGATCCAAAGCAACCCGACGGAATAGACGCTGGTGCTCTTTGATCGCATCGGCCCGAACCCTGGCAAAGCCCTTGTTGCTCGCCTGGGCAAGGGTGCGTTCGGCCACTTCAAACTTGTTGATCGGTAGAGGCTTGGCTGGCTCCTTCTTGTTGTAGTCGGTGGCGACGGACAAAAGGATCGTTGCCTCCGTTGCGTTGCGAATATCCAACCCCTCAGCCGTCGCCTCACTCTTGCCGTCCTTCAGTGCGACTTCGGAAATCGCATAGAACTTGGTTCCCAGATTCCCATCCGGATAGCCGGCTTGGCCAGAAAGGTAGATCCTGTTGCCACCCTGCGGATGGGCGAGGTGGTTGCCCGCGCGGTTCATCGCGAAGTCGAAGTTCAGCGCGCCCTTCTTGTTTGCCGTCATCTTGACGGCCAAGACTTGATCGATCGCGGAAACGAACACTTCGCGAGTGAACTTCACGCCGTCGACGGTATAGCTGGTAGTTGCCACCGAAGTGTCGAGATCGAGTTCCCGACGATAGTCGTTCGGCACAATCTGCGATGTCAGAGCTACGCGAGACGACATATTGCCGGCCCCGCCGCCGTTGTGGACTCGCACCAGCAAGACGTTGCGACCTTGAGTCAGCTTGCCCCGGACGTCAAATGTGTAGTCCTGGTTATAGACGCGAGTATCACCCAGTCGCTTGCCGTTTAGAAAAATAACGGAATCGTCGTCGATGGGGCTGAACTCCAATCGGGTGAAGACCATTGGATCTGCCACCTGGAAAGTCGTTCGGAAGGCGCGGGTGGAATCCGGTGGAACTTGTAGGTCCTCTGCTGACTTCGCAGGTTGCCATGAGGAGTCATCGAATTCGATCGCTTCTGCGCCATCCCCCGCGCCAACCGGGGCTTTTCGCCAGCCTTCGATTCGCGATGGGGGCCGAGACTCCTGCTTGCCATGCCTCATGGCAATCCAGAGATCGCCAACTGGTTGATAGCTGCGACGTCCCTCGCTGGCCGCCATCACATTCCGCTGCAACAAGTCTTGGGCTTCGACATTCTTGCCGTCAAAGAGCAGTTTGCGAGCTTCCACCAGAAATTTGGCCGTCTCCGGCGGCTGCACCGGATTGGGTGGGCCGGACCAAACCGTGTCTTCATTGACGAGAATCCGCTCGAGGGAGACTCCGCCAAAGACCATCGCCCCAATGCGGCCATTTCCAATCGGCAGGGCCGAAGTCCAATCCCGATCATTCCGAGTCTCTAGGGTCATGCCACCGGTTTGGGCGGGCTGACGGTACCAGAGTCTGAGGTCCTGATTGGGAGCGGCCATGGCGAAGAGGGCGAGGGCGGTGGCGAACACGACGCTATTGTAGCCGCGACCCTGAATCGCGGCTAGCGGCTATCCTGGGCAGCCTACTCTTCTTCTTCGGTACCGCCAACCGTCAGGGGATCCAAGTTGCGGAAATTGACGTCGAGGGCACGCAACCTCGCAAGGTGCTTGGGGAGGCCCGCATGGAAGCGTTCGAAATTCCGCGAATCCTTGCTGGACCAGGCAACTTCCGATAGGGCGCAAGCCCTTGGAAAGGCCATGTATTCGGCGTGTTTGCCATCCGGGATGTATTCGCTCCACAACTGGAACTGGACGCCGAGGACATGCTTGGACTGTTCGGCGGTCATTTGGGGCAAAATTGGCTCGTAGGAATAAGCCTTGTTCAAGGGCAAGTTCCCGCCGATCGACCAGGGCTCTTTGGTTCGATCTTTGACTTGGTAATAGTCGAAATAGGTATGGGTGGTTTGAGCCATTACGACGTCGTGGCCGCTGCCAACCGCTTCCATCGCTCCCTCGTTGCCAAGCCAGACCATCAACGCGGCCTTCTCGGCGAGGCCTCCTTCGAGGATTTCACTCCAGCCGATCAAGCGTCGTCCCTTGGCGGCTATGAACTTGTCCATCTTGCCTATGAACCAGCTCTGCATGGCATGTTCGTCTTTGACGCCCAGCTCCTTCATTTTCGCTTGAACCTTCTCGGATGCCTTCCATTGAACCTTGGGGCATTCATCGCCGCCGATGTGGATAAATTGTCCGGGAAAGAGGTCTATGACTTCGCCCAGGACATTCTGAAGGAAGTCGATCGTGGAGTCGTCGGTGTTGAAGACGTTTTCGATGACCCCCCATTTCGTGCCAACTTCCAGTTGTTTGGTCGGGTCGTTGCCCAGCCATGGATAGGCAGCGATGGCAGCCTGGCTATGTCCCGGCATTTCGATCTCAGGAACGACATTGACGAACCGTTGCTTGGCATAGGCCACGATCTCGCGGACGTCCTCCTGGGTGTAGAAGCCGCCATGCGGTTCGTTGGTGTACTCCGCAGGGCTGTACTTCTTCATCGAGTTGCTCCGCCACGCCCCGACTTCCGTAAGTTTGGGGTAGCGCTTGATCTCGATCCGCCATCCCTGATCATCGGTGAGGTGCCAATGGAAAGTGTTGAGCTTGTGAATCGAGAGAAGGTCGATAAACTTCATCACGAATTCCTTTGGCATGAAGTGGCGGCCGCAGTCCAACATGCCTCCGCGCCAACGAAAACGTGGGACATCCGTGATCTCCACACCGGCCACCGTCCAATCGACCCCTTCGGCCTTGGCACGCCGGAAGATATCCGCGGGCAGCAGTTGCCGGAGAGTCTGAACGCCATAGAAGAGACCAGCCTCGCTATTGGCTTCGATGTCCACTCGATCCGCTTTGACGCCAAGCTTGTAGCCCTCGTCGCCCAGGTCTTGTGCCTTCTTGCCGAGGAGGTGAAGGTGGATGGCATTCCCGGCGCCGCGACTCTTCATTTCAAAGTGATAGCCGGTGGCCGGACGCAGGGATTCCTGCAGGTACCGCCCCACGCCCGGGGTACCGGTAACGATCACGGTCTTCTCATTGAGCGTGAAATTCGCACTGGTCGCCTTCATGGCGAGCGGTTGAGGAACGACGACGGGCATTTCAGCAGTTTGGCCCGAAGCAAGCACTGCCAGTGACGCGAAAGCGGCAAACATGAGCCTAGTTTCCCGATTTCGGGCTAAAAGAGCGCTAAACCGCGCTTCTCCTTCAACCTTGAAGCGGGAACCGAAACTAGTTGGTAGGCATGTCCGTTGGATGGACGCCCGTTGCCTTTCGATCCAATACGTCGCCCAGTTTGATTCCGTTGTCTTCATAGCCTCCGTTCTGGAGCCAGAAGCCTTCGCCGAATGGTTTGGCAAGGTAGTCGAAGCGATCGGCCTTTCCCGTTCCATCGCAGGTGAATCGGGCCTTGGTGAGTTCTTGCCAGGAACCATCCTCCAATTGAATCCACTGGTTCTTAAACACGGCCGCGCGTTTCAGGTTGCCGTTGGTTCCCCAGAAGTTCTCATTGAACGAGTAAAGACCCTTGAGATAGCCGCCATCTTTCGGAG
>JADZBW010000400.1 GCA_020851885.1 Fimbriimonadaceae bacterium
CACGCCGACGATTCGCCGCCGATCAACCCACTGGGCGACCTCTTCAAGTCGCAAGTGTGGGAACTGGCCAGAGAGCTTGGAGTGCCTGGGGAGATCGTGGATAAACCGGCCTCTGCCGACTTGATCAAAGGCCAGACCGATGAGGGGGATTTTGGGATCACCTATGCGATGGCAGACCGGATCCTGCATTATCTGGTTCAGGGCTTCCCTCGGCAGAAGCTGGTCGAGATGGGCTTTCCGGCGAAGGATGTGGAGTTGGTGTGTCGGAAGGTGGATGGGACGCACTGGAAGCGTCACCTGCCAACGGTGGCGATGCTGAGCTCCACCGCAATTGGGGAGTATTACCTGCGGCCGGTCGATTATTAGGAACGGCCGTGGGGCGGCGCGGGAACGGTGAGGGAGCAGGGGGCTGGAGAGTCCAGCCCCTTGCTCCCTTGAACTTTAGCCTCCGATCGGATCGATCTTGACTGGATCGCAACCGCAGAGGTCGCGTTCCTTGATCAAGATGGTTGCCGAGGAATCGACGGCGGTGGCGGAGCCCTTGGCCATCTTGCCCGTGAGGATCTTCTCGATATCCGAGCGGGACTCCTTGAGGTGCATGGCGGTCATGCGGTCCTGCGTCTTCGGCAGCGCTTTATCGATTCGGTGGGCGAGGCCACGGAGCGCTTCCTTGACGTAGAGCTTCAGGTCGCTGTTGACGGTGGTCTTGGCGTCCATGGTCGTGAGATAGAGTCGCTGGATGTTCCGACGATAGATGTCGATCTTTGGCGCTGGACTGGAAAGCTCCGACCACACGCCTTGAGTGATGTCTTCCACCATCTCGCTGACTCGATAGGCGCCCTTGCCCTGGGTTTCCTCGATGTCGAACATTCGGCGGACCCGCCCCTCGCTGAGAAGCGAGCTGAGGATCATGGAGGCAGTGCCAGTGGTGAGGTTGACCACCCCTTCCGGCTGGATGCGGTTCAGGATGGATTTGTCGACTAATTCAGGCTGGATTCGCAGGCCCTCTTTGAGGAGGAAGCGGACGGCCCGGCGCTGCTTCTCGGCGGGGACGGGCTTGAAGACGTCGCCGCCGCGCCCACCATGGTTGTCGGTTTCGATGACGCCGCCCACGTTCTTGGCGACGTGCATAATCTCCATCAAACGCTGGCTCATCAGCTCGCTATGCATGGATTTCAGATAGGAGTAATCGCTGCCGAACACCGTTGTCGCGGGGATCAGGAGCTTGGCAACCCGGCGAATGTTTGCCATTCCCAACTCTCCGACGGCCACCGCATCCGAACCGATATCCTCGCTTTGGGTCGTGGGGTCTTGGGGGAACTGGTAGTTTCCGAACCGGAAATATGGGTTCGTCATTTGACGGGCCGCGATGCGATCCAACTCGGGGACCTCTTGGTCGGAGTTGTTGGCATAGGGAATGGGTTTGTAACCCCACTCGATGGCGAACTTATCGTAGGGGCCGATCTTGCCGATCATGGGGACGTTGTCGCCAGGTTGGGCGACGTAATTGAACCGGGAGTAGTCCATGATTGAGGCGGAGAGCCCGAACTTCTCGATGAAGTTTCGGTTTCGGAGGTCGGCGACCGAGTACCAGGCGCTCGCCTTGAAGTTGTGCTCCAATCCGAGAGTGTGGCCGACTTCGTGCGCGACCACGTAACGTACAAGTTCACCCATCAGCTCATCGTCGAATGGTAGCTTCCGGGCTCTCTTGTCGACGGCGGACGCTTGGGTGAAGTACCAGTTCTGGACGAGGTCCAGCATGTTGTGCCACACGATGATGTGGGCGCTGAGGGTTTCGCCAGATCGGGGATCTTGGACGCTCGGGCCCATGGCGTTGGCGACGGGAGAGGGCACCCATCGGATGACCGAATTTCGGACGTCTTCCGCATCCCAGGTTGGATCTTCGTCTTCGGTAGGGGCATCCTTGGCGATGATCGCGTTCTTGAATCCGGCCTGCTCAAAGGCAGGTTGCCAATCCTCGATGGCGATCTTGATGTACTTGCGCCACTTCTCGGGGACCTCGCGGGCGACGTAGAAGACGATCGGCTTCTTAGGGACGCTCAACTCGGCGGAGGGGTTCTCCTTTTCTAGACGGAAGCGGCTGATGAACTGCTTCTCGATGACCCTGTTTTCCGGCCGGCCATAAAGGGAAATGGGGGTGGCGAAGTAGCCGACGCGCGAATCTCGGTAGCGGCCCTGCATCGGCTTGGCGGGCAGCAGGATGAGGCTGTAATGGACCATTCCCAAGGTCGGGCCGCTGGGGCCGATGAAGGTGAGTTGGGAGCGGGTCTCGATGTTCTGAGGGAAAGCCGTGACCTTGTCGATGAAACTCTTGGTGGGGTCGACGCCGTTGGCTCGGAACAGGCCTTTGACGCTCAGCTCCTGAGGGTCGGAGATGAACATTCGGCTGACGTCGAAGACGTCGGTCTTGGACTTGTCGTCCCACTCGCCTTCGGCTTCGACTGAGAAACTTTGAAGGATCGGTTCGAGGGTGTTCAGTTTGAGACCTTCGGCGAGGCCATCGGTGCTGGCGGTGCGGATCGAATAATCCACGTCGCGCATGTAGAGGGTGTTGTTGCGACGGGTGAAGCGGACGACCCGGGTGAGGACACCGGCACCGTTATAGGGGCCAAACATGCTGGTGCTGGGCGATGTTCCCGCGATCTCGACTTGCCAAAGGAGCTCGCGCCCCAGGAGGTTTTCGGGAATTTCCCACAGGACGCGCTCGTCGATTCGGTGAACCTTGAAGACGCCCTTTTGAGTCTTCGCCTCGTCGGTGACAATCTCCTTGTAGGGTCTTGGCGATCCCGGTTTTGGCGGCTTAGGTTGTTGAGCGGGGGTCGCCGGACCCTGGGTGGGCGGCTTCGGCGG
The DNA here is from genome assembly GCA_020851885.1 of Fimbriimonadaceae bacterium. Classification (GTDB taxonomy): domain Bacteria; phylum Armatimonadota; class Fimbriimonadia; order Fimbriimonadales; family Fimbriimonadaceae; genus 55-13. The sequence goes on from JADZBW010000400.1 coordinate 2,872, forward strand.
GTCCTTTGGGGGCGGGTTTTGAGCGTGAACGGACAGGCTTCCTGCCCAAACCGTGGCAAAGGCGATGGCCGCGAATCGGCCGATTCGAAACGTCATGAATCCTCCTGATGCAAGGGCCGGGACGACCGGCTTTGCGTGCAATCGTACACTCCAAAACGGCTGATAAGTTCCCTGGGCTATGAAATCGACGGGACAAAATCTCTTGGGTCATCGCGGTTTCTAGATGTCAGGGGTGATTTCGCCAAGCAGGTGCCTCGTTTGGTAGATCTGGCCGACGTGGTAGGCGACGTGGTAGGCGGCGAATCGGAGTCGGACCTCCAAGGTTGGCGCTGGGCCAGACCAGTCGTCTTGAAAGTGGTGGTCCGGCGGGAGTTCGAGGGTCCGGGCGCGATTCAAGAGTCGAATATGGTTCGCGTCCAGGTGTAGCCTCAGGTCCGCGATGGAAAGCGCTTCCAGCCGAGGATCGACCGGCTTGAGAAGGGTGTCGGGTGGCCAGCCGTAGGGAAATTGAGTCATGAAGTCGGCCGCCCAGACCGTCTTGGGTTCGTTGAAGATGTATCGGCCGATGATCGAGGATTCGGAGCGCATCAGATGGGCGATCTGTTCACTGATGCTGATGAGACCGGGTGCCGGGCGCTGATGGAGGTGCTCAGGGGAGATTCCATCAAGTGCGTCGGCCATATCGATGTAGCTCCAATGCCAGGCATCGATGAGGGTCTGAACGGTCGGATGCATGGTCCTTAGTTCTTCCAATCCTGTGGGGATTCCTGTCTGGGAACCATCGGGTGCCGGTCAAGTAAAATCAGCCCTCGCATGAAATTCCCGATCTCAATGCTCCGCGATTTCGTTCAGACCCGATTGGACGCCGTACAACTTGGCGATCTGCTCACGATGGCGGGGTTTGAACTGGAAGGGATCGAGGAAGTCGACGGCGACTCGGTCCTGGACATCAAGGTGATGAGCAATCGCGGCGACGGGTTGAGCGTCTTTGGATTGGCAAGGGAAGTGCTGGCAAAGGACGTCGCGAGCAACGCCACCAACCTCTATCAGCGGGCGGCGGGGTTCTTTGAAGGGGACGTGGAGAG
>JADZBW010000401.1 GCA_020851885.1 Fimbriimonadaceae bacterium
CATTGAGTTACCTTGGCAGCACCCGCGCCATGTCCAGCTACAAGGTAATGGGTCTCTGCAAGGCGGCGCTAGAGTCAGCGGTGCGCTACTTGGCGGTTGAATTGGGTGATCGTGGGATTCGTGTCAACACCGTTTCTCCAGGACCGGTGAACACCATCTCGGGTCGCGGGGTCGCCGGGCTCACCGATTTCATAAACCATGTCCAGGGGGTTGCCCCGCTTAAGCGTGAATATGGTCAGTTGGAAAGCGCAGGCGCCGCGATCTACTTGCTCAGCGATCTGAGCCGTGGGGTTACCGGGCAGATCCTATTTGTGGATTCCGGATATAACACCGTGGCCGTGTAGATGCAGTTGCTGGCTGTACCGAGTTGGTCGTTTGGGCGCGATCGGTCGATGCTTCGCAAATTTCGCGAGATTCTCTCGCATGACCTGGTTAACCTTCACTATTGTGAATCGGATGTCGACCAGAACCGAACCGTCACGGCGTTCTCGGGTGAAGACGATGTCGTGGTCGATATGGTTTTGCGGCTGGCGATGGCCTGCTTTGACAGCATCGACTTGAACAAACACGTCGGCGTTCATCCACGTATCGGCGCCCTCGACGTCTGCCCGTTCGTCATCTTGCATCCAGTGGACCAGACCGGCGCTGCCCACTTGATGAATGCCCTCGCGGTGGCGGAAGACGCGGCCAACATGCTCGCGACGACCTTCGATCTCCCCGTATTCCTCTATGAGCGTTCGGAGCGAGGGAGACATGAGGCCGATCTGCCCTCGCTTCGCAGGGGAGGATTTGGCGGTCTATTGGAGCGTGATCTAAAGCCTGACTTCGGCCCTAAATTCCCGCACCCGCGATTAGGCGTGACGGTCCTTGGCGTTCGGGACTTTCTGCTCGCATTCAATGTCAATCTTGAAACAGATGAATTCGAATTGGCCAAGGGGCTCGAAAGGGCGATCAGACAACTTCGGTTGGAGGGGGACCCTAGATTCCTGGGCGTTCGTGCGCTAGGCCTCTCCCTTCCTTCGCGCGGGTTGACTCAAATCAGTCTCAACCTAACCCTTCCCGATGTGACAGCACCTGATCCGATTATCGAATGGATCACTGAACAAGCTCATTCGCAATCCATCCAGATCGAGGGTGTCGAGTTGGTGGGAGCGATTCGAGCGGCTGATTTGCCCTTGGCGGCGCGCATACCCGTTCGACGTGCCCAAATCATTCCGAGCTGAAGGGTGGGGCCACCGAGGCCCCGTCGATCTTTCTAAAGCACGGGGACGTGGTCGAACTTCTGGCCCAGAACGGTTCCGGAATCTCCACCAACCCACTCATCCAAGGTGGCGGCATAGACCTGCCGGAAGTCGATCTGGTACTTGAGGTCGCCGCTCGCGAGATCCCGTAGGTTTGGATTCGGTCCGTGGAATCCGCCTTTCACTTTCTTGCCGATCAGCATCATCGGACCCGCCGCGCCATGATCCGTTCCCTGGCTGCCGTTTTCGGCAACTCGGCGACCAAACTCGGAGAACACGAGCACGATGACTTTGTCTGCTTTGCCGCAGGCTTCCATTTCGGCCTGAAAGGCGCCGATGGCATTTGCGAAATTCGTAAGGAGCTTGGTTTGGCTCTCGACCTGTCGAGCATGGGTATCGAATCCACCCGTGCTGAAGTAAATGATCCGCGTCTGGGGCGAAGTCGCCACCAACTGGGAGATCTGCTTGAATCCATTCCCGAATGGGTCGTTGCCGTAAGTCTGTTTCGGGGAGTACTTGTTCAACTGGGAGGCTAAGACGTCCATGGCGTCCAGCGCCGTTTTGTTCGCCTTTTGAACAACCTGTTCGAGAGAACCCTGTTTAGCCTCGACACCTTGGATTTCACGAAGCATGCGCTCGGTATCGGGATCTCCAATCATATTCTGGATATCGGCAAGGCTGGCAAAGCAAGGCACACTCGCCGTTCTTCCGGCAAGCGCCAGTGGCTTCTCAGTTGACAAACCAAGGGCATAGACCGGGTTGGTCGGTCCATGGAGCAACTCGGTATCGATGTGTCGGCCGAGCCATCCGTACTTGAGCTTGCTGTCGGGAGATGCCGACTGCCAAATGTCCATGCTCTTGAAGTGCGAGCGATTGGGAGTGGGATATCCGACGTTTTGAATAATTGCGACTTGACCCTTCTTGTACAGCTCGGCCAGAGGGGCGAGCGCAGGGTTCATTCCCATCGAGTCGGTTACCTTCAGAACCTGGCCTTCCGGCACGCCAATCGTTGGCCGCAGTTGCCCGTAGAGCTTATCGGCATAGGGCACGAACGTATTGAGGCCATCGTTTCCACCACTGAATTGGCAGACGACAAGGACGGTGTCTTTGGCCATCTTCCCGCCCTTGGCCAAGTTGAGCACATTTGCCTCGGCAACGGTTGCCAACCATCGGGGCGCGACAAGTCCTACGGCGATCATTCCGCCGCGTTTGATGGCATCTCTTCGATTGATTAGCTCGCTCATGGTTGCTCCGATTCGGTATCGCTTTTCTTATGGTAATCCGGACTGCTTTCGGGAACCAACTGGTCCCGACAGTTTTTGATAGTAGCGTGCGTGTTGACGCTCCAAGGACCCGAGAGTTCACTGCTAGGTATCCTAGCCGCATGAACTCGAAGGTGAGCACGTTGGGCTGGCTCACCTCTGCCTTGCTGTCCCTTCTGACGCTATTCGTCTTCGGGTCGCTTCAAAACTATGGGCCAGAGAGTTCGGTGAGGAGATTCCACCAAGCCGCCGCTGAGCTGAATCAGCCGATGGCAGAACCACTCGTGGAGCCGACGTTCGATTCCGCAGCGACCCAGCAACTTTGGTCTTATGTCACTTCCATGGTTGTCGATGGCAAGGCATCGGTGGTGGTGACCCATTACCAGAGAAAGGAAGATCGGGCCGTGATCCTCACCCGATACCAGTTTCCCGGCGGCGACCAGCAGTCCTGGGCCTGGGTGGTCAATCGAGAAGGCAAAAAGTGGATGATCGATACGCGCGAGACGGCGCTTGCGGCACGCTATCTGCTTGATCCGAGAGGAACTGGCTAGGAACGATTAAGGTACAAATCATGCGAATGAAACGCTCAGGACGGACGAGCATCGTGATCGTGTTTGTCGTCGCGCTAATTGCGGCGATCGTCATTTTGTTTTTGATGGCGGGTGAGTCTCCATCTGGCGTTGCCGGGAGATTCCTCATTGCCCTTGCAAAGGGAGACTCAAAAACGCTCGCCGAGCTTAGTTACATGGACGGATTGAGCCAACCTGAGATCGAGCAGAAGTGGAAGGACACCAAAGAAGTGACGAAGTATTGGGCATTCAACTACTCCATACGAGACACGAAAGAACTGGACCCAACGACTGCCACCGTCGCCTTGGGCTGGTACAAGGATGCGACAAATCCCAACACCTACGAAGAAAAGTTCGAACTTCCATTGATCAAGAGGGACGGCAAGTGGAAGATCGACGTCCGAGGCATCTCTCGCGATATGTATCCCGCACTTCCTAGATGAGAGAGATGCGCCGAAAGTCCAGCGAAACCCGCCTCTATCGTCAGGAACTCAATGATCGAATCCTTGGCGCGGATTTCAAAGGGTTCAATCGCTTCTTTGCCCTGGATACGAATGCCTACGAGGATGGGGCGATTCCGGTCAAATACAAAGAACTGATGGGGCTGGTCGGGTCCATGGTCCTTCGCTGCAACGATTGTATTTTCTACCACCTCGATCGATGCGTTACCGAGGGTTGTGATCGAGAAGAATTGCACGAGGCCATGAACATCGCGCTCATCATTGGCGGCTCCATCGTCATCCCGCACCTGCGATACGCCTATGAGATGATGGATGAGCTTCTTGCCGAAAAGTCGTGAAGAAAGTCGTTTGCTATATCCGGCCCCACCGCCTTGAATCGGTTAAATCTGCGATCTCCTCGGTTGGCGTGAACGGACTTTCGGTGACGGAAGTTCGCGGCACTGGCAACAGTGAGGAGCGGACCGCCTGGTTTGGAGGCGAGCAGCAGCTCATCGCCCTCCCCATACGATCGAGGATCGAGGTCGTCGTCGACGATGCGACGGTCGACGAGGTATTGGCGGTGATTCTCGAGAATGCCCATACCGGTGAGGAAGGGGATGGCAAGGTCTTTGTCGAACCCATTCAAGATGCCATTCGAATCCGCACTTTTGAACGTGGCGATGAAGCGATTTAGAATTCCATCGAATGCTTTTTCGTTAAATTCCGTCATACTTGCGGGACAAGGGACCCTATTACCATGACAGCTTCATTCATCGCCATGGCGGTGCTGGGCCTCACGCAGGCCGGCGCGCCCATCATTAACGTTGATGCAAAAGATCGAGACTCCATTTCCGGGGAACGAAAGTTCAAGGTCACGGTTGAGTCATCGAG
>JADZBW010000402.1 GCA_020851885.1 Fimbriimonadaceae bacterium
ATTGCCAGAGATCCGGCCCATTACGTTGAATTGGCGCTCAGATTAGCCAAGGATCGCGACTTTCATCAGGCGATGCATGAGAAGGTGTTGGCGCGGTGCGGGGTTCTCTTTGAGAACCCCCGGCCGGTCGAGGAACTGAGGAATTGGCTGCGAAGCGAAATCGTCCGTTAGGCGACGAATTGCTCTTAGGCCCTCTTTTCGAGACCAGGACGATGTTCTCAGCCGCTATTCCAACTCGTCTCTCAACCGGAACTTGGGCGCTTTTCGCACTTTGGTTGCCTGCTCGAAGGCATAGGCCAGCTTGATCAGTTTGCCTTCCGACCAGGCGGAGCCAAATAAGGTTAGCCCCACGGGCAGCCCACGCACGTATCCTGCAGGAACGGTGATCGCGGGATAGCCGGACACCGCTGCCGGAGTTGAACTCCCTCCAGAGAAGTGATCCCCGTTGATCAAATCGGTCGTCCATGCCGGTCCGCCGGTGGGAGCAAGGATGGCGTCCAATTTGTATTTATTCATCACCGAATCGATGCCTTCTTCTCGGCTGAGGCGGTGATTCTTGGCGAGCGCCTCCAGATACTTCTTCTCCGTGAGCGGCCCTTTGGCCTGAGCCATCTCGAAGATCTCTTGACCGAAGAAGGGCATTTCGGTTTCTTTGTGTCGCCTGTTGAAGTCGATCAGGGCTTTCAAGCTCCGTGATTGGACCTTTGGGTTCGCCGTCTTGAGGTAGGCATCGAGATCCGCCTTGAAATCGTAGAGCAGGACCTCGAATTCGGAATCGTCGTACTTGCCGTGACTGGGAAGATCGGCGGGATCGATGATGATCGCTCCGGCATCTTTGAGGGCAAGGATCGCCTCATGCATGACGAGATCGACCTTGCCGTGGAATCCAAAGAACTTCCGGGCGACGCCAATCCTCGCTCCTGTCAACCCAGCTTTGTCGAGGAACTTGGTGTAATCGACCTCGGCGCGCTGTCCCTTGGTCGAGGCATCGGTTGGATCGGGTCCGGCAAGGACGCCGAGAAGGACTGCGGCGTCTCGGACTGTGCGGGCCATCGGTCCGGCAGTATCCTGGCTGTGGGAAAGCGGGATGATGCCGGTTCGAGATACGAGGCCAAGGGTCGGCTTGATGCCAACGAGGCCGTTTGTGGCGGATGGACAAACGATCGAACCGTCGGTTTCGGTTCCAACCGCGACCGCACAGAAGTTGGCTGATGCCGCTGCCCCCGATCCGGAGCTTGAACCGCATGGGTTGCGGTCGAGGGCGTAGGGGTTATGGGTTTGACCTCCGCGCCCGCTCCAGCCGCTGCTTGAGTGGGTCGATCGGAAATTGGCCCATTCGCTCAAGTTCGTTTTTCCAAGGATGATGGCCCCTGCTTTCCGAAGTCGCTTAACAAGATAGGCGTCTTCACCCACATGGTTCTCGGTGAGCGCCAGCGAGCCTGCGGTCGTCGCCATTCGATCGGCCGTTCCGATGTTGTCCTTGATGAGGACGGGGATCCCATAGAGAACGCCCCGAGGCCCCTTGCGTTGGTCGAGTTCTTCCGCGATCTCGACGGCATCAGGGTTGAGTTCGATCACAGAGTTGACCCTGGGGCCATCCTGATCGACATTCTTGATTCGCGTCAAGTAGGCCTTTGTGATGGAACGGGCATCCGCGCTCCCATCCTGAATGGATTTGCGCAAATCGGCGATCGTCGTCTCGTCGAATTCGAATGGCGGCACTTCTTGGCTGCCCGTCTCGGATCGGGAGAGTCCGGTAACGGCAGCGGCGCCCCCAAGGAGGCTGGCTTTGAGAAAATCACGGCGCTTCATAGGTACGAGTGCCGTGATTCGACACAGGTGCCCGAAGTCCTTTGTCGAGATTCTGAGCATTCCCCGGCGGTGGACCAAAGGTCTGTGCCGCCGGGAAAATCACATCATCAACCTACTCTATCGACTCGGTGGTGGAACGGAGCGCTGCCCGCCAAGGAACATCGGATCAAAGAACGGGATCTTCTTCAGCATCGCCATTCGCTCCTCGATCTTCTTAGTGAAATCCGCCGGAAGGTTGGCGACTTTGACGGCCTTTGCGTTCGGGTCCATCTTGTCGTCGTTAAGCACATGGGTCATCGTCACACCTTGGGCGACGGTGAACTTGAACTCATACACGGACCGTGATCCAAGTTTAAGCTCGTCGATCTGAGGCATCATCGCCGCATATTGGGCCATGCTCTCCGACTCACGGAACATCTTGAGCATCGCCAGCTCGTCAGCGCCCAGGATCGCACTCCCCAACGCCGCCGGCACGTTGCCGGCCGGTTTACCGATGACGTCCGTCGTGAGATTCAGTTCCACGTATCCTTGCGGCGGAATTCCGTTGGGCATGACTTCCGTGGGCTCGGTGCGATAGTCGCCGCCTGCCGCCCGTTGGAAGAGTTGTCGCCACATTGCGGGCATTTCGTAGTCGGGTTTCTTGGCACTTGGATCTTCCGCATGCAGCGTCTGATCGGGACCGAAGGCCATCTGTCGGACCGCCGCCATTTGAGTAGGGTTGATCAGCTGGAATGGCAGCTTGCCGCCTTCCGAGAGGTTCTTCCTTTGCGTTGGCGAGAGGGCACCGTAGAACCTGAGCATGTCCCAACTGACCGATCCCGAAATGCCACTCTGCATCGCGTTAGGAGCAAAAAGCATGATGTAAAGGAGCGATCCTGAATCCTCCAGCGGGGAATTCGAGTGCTGGGCATAGGTTGCCAGGTCATCCAAGTTGAAGGAGCCTTTGCGATCCGCCGCTCTGATGAAATTGCCCAATGCCACCCGGTCGATACGTCGCTTGCGAGCATCGGCGGGTTTAACGGGCCGCACCACCATCCACTTTCCATCCACGCCCACGGAAGCCTGTTGCCTGATGCTCGCGAGGTAGGAAGTGGGGGTCGACTTCGCATCTTGGCTGTTAAAGGACAGTGTGAGGATCGAATCCATGGCATCGGGCATCACGGCCACCAGTTGGAGGTCACGTTGCTTGGCGGTGTCGATCAACGCTTCGCTATGCGTAAAGGAGAGGGGATCGTACATCTCCGGATTCAGAAGTTTTGCCCTCAATTCTGCGCTCATCGCCTTGCCGCCCTGACCCATGGTCATGAAGTTCGTGGCGCCTTGCAATTCCTTCGTGGTTTCGGAAAATTCGATCGGCTTTTCACCGGCTGGCGTCGGCAGAGGTTTTTTGGGTTTTGGATTGCCTTGTTCGTCGAACTCCAAGTTCAGAGTCTCCAACATGCCTTGGCCCGCCGACAACGTTTGGGTGCCCGTAATGATGACCTGGCCTCGCTCGTTATAGACCTTCAACGTCAGACTGAGGCCGCCGAAGAGCGGTTGACGGCTGCACACCAAGAGGGCTTTGGTCGGGACCCCGGCGATCGGTTTGTCGTCGTCTTCGAAGTTTCCGAAAAACTCCATGAGCTTCTTCATCCGCTCGTCCTGTTCGACGGGGGTCGGGTTGTCCCGTTTGGCTTTGAGGCGCTGTTGGACCTCGCCGTTGTACTCCTGGACCAACTGGGCGAGAACGGCATTCGCATTGGCAGGCATGGGGCGTTGCATTCG
>JADZBW010000403.1 GCA_020851885.1 Fimbriimonadaceae bacterium
AGTACAGCGACGACTGTCTTGCCAGATCAAGGAGCTTTCCTGGTTCGGGCTTCTGGAAGATTTGGAACAAGATGATCATGACCAAGGACATCATGAGGATCATCAGGCCAAGCGCGAACACGGCCCCAAAGAACTTGCCAACAAGGAACTGCCAACGTTGAACCGGCTTCGATAGAATCGTGTAGATCGTTCTGCGCTCGATCTCATTTGGGATCATGTAAACCGTCAACACGATCGCGATGAGGGCGCTCGTTCCGCGAAGTACGGCGAACATCGTCCCAATCATGGTGGACGTTTCCGATCTTGCGGATAGAACTCCGAGCGAAGGGATGATCGACAGCAACAAGACGCCGATCATCAAGATGATCAGGAGTACACGACGGCGGATCGCTTCGCCTACGGTCGTCGTCGCGATTGAGAAAATGGCACCCATTAGACGGCCTCCGTGTTCTTCTTGCCTTTCGCCGAACTGACAGTTTCGATAAACAGGTCTTCCAACCTTCGACGTCGGGGAATGATGCTGACGATGGTTCCCTTCGAAGTGCGGATTCCATCGATCAACCCGTTGATGTCGCCGTCTTCGTTCAGATCGACGATCAGTCGGCCATTGTGGAACGAAACCGTCGAATCGGCAGTTCTCGTTGTGTCGGCGAACGTCTGGGTCAAACCATCGGCGATGATCTCGATTCGTCCGCCCCTCAGGAGGTCTTCCAATCTTCCTTGGCGCTCGATGATTCCTTTATTGATGATGGCGACGCGATCGCAAATGCGTTCGACTTCGCTCAATTCGTGGCTCGAGATGAACACCGTTCGTCCCTCGTCGCGGAATTGAAGAATAAGGTCACGGATTTCCGTATGCGCGATCGGGTCGAGACCACCGGTGGGTTCGTCGAGGAAAAGAAGCTTGGGGTCGTTGAGCAGGCTCTGTGCCAACCCTATGCGTTGCTGCATGCCCTTTGAATACTGGGAGATCGTCTTGCTGGCGTCGGCGGCAAGATTGACCTTCTCCAGGAGCGCCTGGAACTTGGCACGGTCGTTGATCCCGAATAGAGAGCCATAGAATTTCAGGATCTCCATGCCGGTCATGTGCTCGTAGTAGTACGGGCGCTCCGGTAGGTAGGAGATGATCTTGTGCACGTTCATATCGCCGATCTCTTTGCCGAGGACATAGCCCTCGCCTGAGGTCGGGTAGATGATTCCAAGAAGCATCTTGATGGTCGTTGTCTTGCCCGCTCCGTTCGGTCCCAAGAAACCGAAAATCTCGCCCTCTTCCACTTGGAGGTCCAAGTGGTCAACGACGTTGATTTTTCCTAAAGCACGCGATTTGTACGTCTTCGTAAGCTGTCGAGTTTCAATGGCGGCGCCCAATGGCAGCACACCTCCCTGCGGAAAGTCGGACGCAGTATACCTACCAGGTATTTTGAACTTGGAGGGCATCCTACGAACCCGCAAGGGCTAACAGCAGAACGCGTGCCGTTGGTTCCCCACGGCAAAAATTCACGCGAGTTAAACGTGATAGTCAGTCTCTTTTTGCGGGCGTTAACGCAAAAACGGCACTAGTCCTCAAGCCTGAATCAGCGTATAACTACACCAGCCAACGTGTCAGTGCTCTCGAATAGGCTTAGAACCGAGAAGAGGACGACACTGGTGGAAGCCTTGCGGGAACGTGCTTTGCTCTCCTTTCAGCGTTCCCGCACTTTTTATTTTGCGGCCTGTTTTGCCGCCAATATGAAATCTCTCACTTTTACAGAGTCCTTGACGCCCGCAGAAAGTTCGACGCCGCTGCTGACATCGACGGCGTAGGGCTTCACCTTCTGGACCGCCTCCCCGACATTCTCGGGATCGAGCCCGCCAGCCAGGATCACCGGGAACTCCACCGAACTCACCAAAGTTGCCACCATGTCCCAATCGACCCTTTGGCCCGTACCCCCGAACTGGTCGGGATCGTAGGCATCGATCAGCGCGGCATGCATGTTTGGCGTTGCCTCGTATATGGCACGCAAGTCCCTGAGCACATCCTCCAATCTGGAATCGGACCGCAATCGAAAGGCTCTGACAACCGGGCGTAGGTCCCGAAACGCCACCCCGGCAACCCTTTCCCGGAACGAGCGCACAGGAATCCGATCGGCGTATTGGGCGATCAGGCACGGATCTTGGTTATCGCCCATTTTCCCATAGACGCCCACCGTCACCGCAAAGGGCGAGAAGCGAAACGGCATCGAAGACCGATCATCGCCACCAATGTAGCGCGGACTCGTGGGCTCATACACGAAGCCAAGTGCGTCAGCCCCGGCTTCCAGCGCTGCTTCCGCATCTTCAAAACGCGTGAGCCCGCAGATCTTGACCCTCACCAACCCATCACTTCCTTAACCTTCGCGGCAATGTCGCGGGAAGCGCAAAACGTCGTGCCAATCAAAACCGCGTCAATTTGCGCCAATTTCACGCGAGAGATATCTTCATTGGTCTCCAGGGCGCTTTCACTGACGATCAGTGCCTGCGGCAGGCCCGATTTCAGTCGGGGAGCCAGCCTCTCCGTCGTCGATAGGTCCGTTCGGAAATCTGCCAAGTTGCGATTGTTGATCCCCACCAGTCCGCAGCCTAATTCGATGGCAACCTCGCATTCCGCTTCGTCGTGAACTTCCACAAGGGTGTCCATCCCGAGCTGCTCGACGTGAGCCTTCAACTCGGCAAGATTCGACTTTTCGAGCCGGGAGACGATGAGCAGCACGCAGTCCGCCCCCCAAGCTCTTGCTTCATAGATCTGGTAGGGGTCATAGATGAAGTCCTTCCTCAAACATGGAATCGCGATGTTCTCTTTAATCGCTTTCAAATACTCCGGCCGCCCTTGGAAGTACTCCCGATCGGTGAGGACGCTCAGGCACTCCGCCCCGGCCGTTGCATAAGCGGCGGCAATCTCAAGAGCATCGAAATTTTCCCTTATCAAGCCTTGGGATGGACTTGCTTTCTTAACTTCGGCGATCAGCCCGGTGGGGTGTTTGCGATTTCGGAGCGCACCCAAAAACGGGGCGACGGGCATGTCACGTCCCTGAGCCTCTAGTTCAGAGATCGAAATCTGCGATCTCGCTCGGTCGACCTCGTGGCGCTTCTGTTCAAAAATCTCGTCGAGGATGTTCATACCTTTGTGCAGGCCTCGATGAACTGATCGAGTTTGGACATTGCGGATCCCGACTCGATCGATTGGATTGCCAGCCGAGCCGCGGACGGCAAATCCTCCGCCAGGCCCGCAAGCCAGATGGTGGCCGCCGCGCAAGGCAAGATAGCCTTGGACCGGGGACTGGCGCCCTCGGAAATCGCGGTCAGCAGAATCTCCGCGCTCTCGGTCGGATCCGCCCCGGCTTCGAGGGCAGATGGATCCAACTCATCGAGTCCGAAGTCCTTTGGCGAAAGATGAGTCTGACGAACTTCTCCATTCATCACGAACGCGGCCCGAGTTGGCCCACAGGGAGAAATCTCGTCTAGCCCATCCTCGCCGTGGACGACCACCGCCCTTTCCGACTTCAAGAGCGAGAGCGCATGGGCCATCGGCTCGACAAGATCCGGCGAAAAGACGCCGATCATCTGCCTTTTCGCGCCCGCAGGATTTGCCAAGGGACCGAGCTGGTTGAAAACGCTCCGAAAACCCAGTTCCCTTCTTACTTTTCCCACGTAGCGCATTCCCGGGTGATGCACGGGCGCAAACATGAACACAACGCCTGAAACCTGGAAGATCCGTTCCAGTTTGGCCAGGTCGTCTTGTAGTTTTGCGCCGAGAGATTCCAAGACGTCGGCGCTCCCGCACCTGCTGGTAACCGAGCGATTTCCATGCTTGGCGATCTTCGAACCTGCTCCCGCGGCGACGAATGACGCGGCGGTCGAAATGTTGAATGTCGCCTTTCCCCCACCGGTGCCACAGGTATCCACGACCTCTCCCTCTAAATGGAGCATTCGGGCGCGCGATCGCAGTGCCGTGGCAAAGGCGGCACGTTCGATCGGGGTGGTTCCTTTGATTCTCAGGGCCGTGATCACCGCTCCGATCTGTGGTTCCGTTGCTTCGCCATCCAACAGCCAGCCCATCAAACCCTCGGCTTCCGAGGCGGTGAGATTCCGCTGCTCCAAGAGAGGGTGAACGAGGTCCGAAAAGGGCATGCGCGTATTTTAGATGGAGCATCGCGCGGATTGCTTGCGAGCCTGACTCCTTGCTCTGGTTCGAGGGGTATAGTTGGACCGATGGAGTCCGGCTACATCGGAATATTGCTACTCGTCGCCGTGGCCGCCGTTCTTTGCGGTGCGATGGTGACCTTGAG
>JADZBW010000404.1 GCA_020851885.1 Fimbriimonadaceae bacterium
AATTAGAAGCCCGCCTTGGGGAGGGCGGGCCGGGTTAGAGGATTTGCGTCTCGTCCATCGGCGGTTTAATTCCGATGACACTGGTTCTAACGTTTATCCCCTGCTCCCGGTTTCGTAGACCTAGGACCAAATTCCGATGATCTCGATCGCTAGGCCACCAAGAGCAATCGCGCCACGGTCTGGCCTCCAAGACGCACGTTGACCGCCTTGCGCACGGTCAGCGATTGGGAATCCCAAACCACGATGTCTCCAACACCGGTCGGGTCGGTAGCGGGAACCGTCATTGTCCGAACCGGTAAAGGATAAGTGCTATGCTCCGCAGGCGTGGCATAGAGCAGCGCCCGACTGTAACTGGCGATGCGGAACCATCCCATACGAGCTTGGCCGCCAACGGTGAAGGGATCGCCAACTCGGCCTATCGCAAGAGTTACCCTGGACGCCAGCGCACTCACTCTTCGACCTCCTTAAAGGCGCTCAGGACCCCCGATATCGGCCCAACTTCGATACCTGCCTTGAGGAACGGCTTGAGACGCGCCCAACCCGCGATCACCAGCCCGCTTGGGTCGCGAGCCGAGCGGCGAAAGAATGGCGTGAGGACAATTCCCTCCAACTCGATCCCTTCGGCGGCGCCAGGTTCCCTGAGTCGCTGGGCGACGAACTCGCCACAGCAGATCTCCAACGCACCCAGATTAAGGGTCGCCTGAAGCCCCGTGTTGCCGAGATCGCTGATCGCCCCGGGCTGGATCGCGTACTCGATGGCAGGCAAGTAATCGGCAAGGATATTGTCGATCGGCGTGTCAAAACTGGAATCGTCGACCGCGCACTTTTCCTTGATCCGTGCGCGCGTAACGGTAAGCGACATTGATACTCCCTCCTGAAGCGAATTGGCCGCTTGAGGGATGAAATGAAACCATCCCTCAAGCTGCTGACTTGGCTCTACTTCTTCAGCCGAGCCGCTTTGCCTAGCCGATCGAGTGCGGAACCAAAGGTGACCCATGCCCGATCCAGTTCCTCAAAGGCGGCCTCCAGCACCTGGGTCGGAGCGTCGTTCCTGCCCTCGATATAGGCTCGAAACGCGTTCCTGAACCCTTCAATCGAACCGGCGACGCGAGTTCCGGCAAGATAGGCGGCGGCCGCGGCCCCGACGAGTCCACCGGTGAGGGCGGACAGCGCCAAAGCGACCGATTCCAGGACTCCCATCAGAGGATCCCTCCATAGACGGTCTGCCAGAGTCCGTAACCGACGTTGTATCGACCCCGAACTCCGTAATAGAATCTGTCCCGCATCCAGGCCGATTCCGACGCATTCGGATCATCGAGCGCAGTGAATTCCACCGGCACATCGGATCGTTGCTGCAGAATCACGCCCTTGATCGGCCGCTTGGTATCCAGGAGGAACCAATAGTCGTCGCTGGCGTCTCGCAAGAACGGGCTGACGATCACATTCAGCCGACCTTGAAAGGCATTGATGTATGGCGTCGCGCCGGCCGTGTCGAGGGCATTGCCTCGGTACACCACAACCGGGCTCTCGACAAGCTCCGCCGCCGCCCATTGAAGCTTGGGTCCCACCACAAGCGTATCGGGAAGGATGCCCAGAGGCGTTCCCTGGTCGTCAGGCACGAGCATCATCGAGTTGATCGCGGCGGCCAGGGTTGTTGCATCGAGCGCCGAAGTCGTCTTGTTCGAGAACGTTGAGCCACCTTGAACCGGATGCGTGGTGCTCAACAGCGGCTGGCCGTCGTAGCCGGTTCCACTGGAACCGCCGGCAAGGGTTTCAACCACCATCTGCTGACGATGCGCGGCGACCCGAAACGCCAGGTCCCGAACTCGCATTCGGATCATGTCGAGCTGGTCGTCCTCGATCGCCTTGCGATCGACCGCCAGGCTTGCCTCGAAGACCTTGTCCTCGATCGAAACCGAGTAACTGGACATGCCGGTTGGGCGACGTTCGTCGAGGAACTCGCGCATCGGCGGAACCGTGCCAAGCCAGCCGTATTTCTGGACTGGCATCGTCGTGGTGATGATGGTGGCAAGGCGATCGGCGATCGATTGATCTAACTCCGCGCGATAGGCCTCGGCGAATTCGGCCCGGAGCCCGGGCACCAGCAATTCAGGAATGTCGCTCTTGGTAAGAGCCATTGAAACCTCCTCAAGTTGAGTGGGAAACGCTCAAGGCGGCGGCAGTCATTGCCGCGAACCGAGCATCAAACACAGTAGTTGTCGATCCTGACGCGCACACCTGCGACACCGGTCGACGTGGTCTCCATCGCCGTGATCGTCCCAACCTTGTATTGGTTGGTCAGGCCCGCCGTCGCGATTTGGACTTCCCAGTCCGTGTTGGCGTAGACCTCCTTTCCGATATCGGCGACGGTGGGCGTAAATCCCGCCACCGCCTTGAATACGAAGGACCCGGCCTTGGACAAGATGATGGACTTGTCGCCGGCTGCTCCCGCTGAGTTATCGACGGTCTCATTGGCGACGCCCGCGAACTTCAGACTTGCGGTTCCGTGGGCGATCGGAATCAGAAATCCCGATGCGTTGATCGCTGCCAACGCGCCTTTGTAGATTCGAACGTTAGAGACTTGATAGCGAACCACCAGTCCGGGCTTCTCAAAAGCCTCGAATGGGGCGGTGAGTGCTGCCAAATGGCACCTCCTTGGGTTTGCGCATGAAATCGTGCGCATCGTCATGGGCTATTGCGCGGAGTTGCCTCACACGCTAGCCGTTTTCTTCTGAGCGATCGCTTCCAGACTCACATCTGGGAAATGCCGACGGTAAAAGGCCACTTCCTCCGGCAGCATCAGCACCGACGAAGTGTCCTCGACGGGCTGGGGCGCCTTCTCCCCGAGCATCGAATGCCGCGGCTGGGCTCTCAACAGCTTTGAAACAAGATCCGCGACGGGAACCGTCTCGCCATCGAACACGATGCCCGTCCCCTGGTTCATCAACGCTTGGGCAAACGGCACTTGGGCCGGAGTGATGCGCCCCTGGGCAACCAGGCCCTTCAACTCGGCGGAGACCATCGCTTCGCGATTCTGCCGAATCAGGCTTTCGTATCGCGATCGCCAATTCTCAGCGGGCATCGACTCGCACTCGAATCGGATCGAATCCGAGAACAACTGGGCCGTTGCCACCCGAGGGTTCCGAACGAGGCTCAGTTCACGAATCTCGGCGAGATCGGGGGAAAGCCCGACCGAAAGCGACTTGGCACCCGATCTCTCGATCAGCGCATCGGCCTCTTCGGTCAAAGAAACCAACCCGAATAGCTCGCTCCCTTCAACGGCAACCTCGGTCAAGTAACCAAGCTCCAAGGGTGAATCTGCATGCTCGATCCAAATGGGAACAGGCAGATCGAAATTCGCCGCAAGACGCTCCAAGTCTGCGACCGTGACCTTGAGCCCCTTGTCCGGATAATCTCCGGCTTCGAAGATCTTGGCCCGTCGCTCGATCCAACGAGGCTCGACCGCAAGATAGGGCGGAGCCTCCGTTTCCTTGGCGGTAAACGCTTGAAGCATGGCTTCTCGCTCCGTTTGACTGGCGCTACGACGTTGTCCGTGGTAACCAGGTCCGACTTCTGCAGCCTGCCGAAGCAGGTTGTCCAAATCGGCGATTGACTTTTCTCTGTGACTGATTGTTATCACCTCCTGCATGAGATGTCGTCACTGTTATAGTAGACATCTGTCTACTTAGTCAACCATGGGAAACAAAAAAAGTCGGAAAATTTCTCCGACCTTCATTGCCCAACCCGCTAGGCGACTGGTTCGGCCGACTTGGCCATGGAAAGGATCGACGCTTGCTGCGCCAACTGACCGGCGATCTGGCGGAACGCCTCCGCTGGGGGCCGATGAGGGGCTCCGATAAGCGCAGGAACGCCCTTGTCGCCCGCATCGCTGACGCTGGGATCGAGTGGAATCGAACCCAAATAAGGCACGTCGATCTGCTCGGAAAGCTGCTCTCCAGTGAGGCCCGCAAAGATCTGCGAGACTTCGCCGCAGTTGGGGCAGACGAACCCTGCCATGTTCTCCACGACTCCCATGATCGGCGCGTTCAGACGTCGGAAAAGCTGCACGCTCTTGCCGGCGATGTTGGCCGCCACATGGTGGGGTGTCGTCACAATAACCACACCCGTAAGCGGCGCCAATTGGGCCAGGCTCATGGGCGCGTCGCCGGTTCCGGGAGGTAGGTCCACCAAGAGGTAATCGAGTTCGCCCCACTCGACGTCTTCAAGGAGCTGCTTGACGGTCCCGGCAACCATAGGGCCGCGCCAAAGAACCGCTTGTCCTTCCTCCAGCAGCAGCCCGAGCGACATCATCGAGATGCCGAATCGCTCGATCGGGATGATCTTGCCGCCCTGAGTGAAGGGACGCTCGTGTTGGGCGCCGAGCATCAGCGGAATCGAGGGGCCATAGACGTCCGCGTCCATCAGGCCGACCCTTGCCCCGGTCTGGGCAAGGGCCACCGCCAAGTTCAACGTGACCGTGCTCTTGCCAACGCCGCCTTTACCGCTCGCGATCGCGATCGCATGCTTGACTCCTGGGATCAGGTCCTCGGGTTTGGGCTGGCGCTGCCGAACCTGAGCCGTCATTTCCACATCCACGGATTCAACTCCGTCCAGTTTAAGCACTTCCTCTTCGCACTGTTCCATGAGCAGGTCCTTGACCGGGCACGCGGGGGTCGTAAGCTCGACTTTGAAGGAGACCTTGCCTCCGTCGATCTGGATGTCTTTGACGAATCCCAGGGCGACGATGTCCCGGCGAAGATCGGGATCTTGGACGTTTCGGAGGGCTGCGAGAATGGCTTCTTGGTCGATCGGCACAAGTGTTAGGGTACCAGGGTATGAGTTGATCGAAGGACCGTGATGCAGGTCGAAGGACCCGAAAATCTGTTGGCGCTCCGCCTACAAATAACCTAGCCCCGGTTGGGAAAGTCCGGGGCTAGAGTGATCCGACGTCGTCGAATCGGTCGACGCAATCTCCTCGGTCGCGCTCTATCCGAGGGCCACGGTCAGATCCCTCTTTAGCAGGCTTCGCGCTCGAAACAACCAACTCTTGATCGGTCCTTCCGGCGCCTGCAATTCGTCCGCGATCTCGTTGACGTCCATGTGTCGAAAGTGCCGCAAGAAGACGATCTGGCGGTACTTTGCGGGAAGTCGGTCGATGGCATCCATCACCTGTTCCCGCTCAAAGCTCTCCTCCGCTTGCGTCGAGAGGCTTTCCGAACTGTCGCACAGCATATACTCATGCTGATCGAGCGGTTCGCTCTCATGCTTGCGGCTCCGCACCATATCGATGCAGACGTTGGAACAAATGCGGCACAGCCATGGCTTCAGCGGGCGATCTGGATCGAAATCCTTGATCGCTCGGAACGCCTTGACCAGGGTTTCCTGGACCGCGTCGTTCGCGTCGTCGGCGTTGCGCAACATGCGTTTCGCAACCTGATATAGCGTTGGTCGGTAGAGATCTGAGATGAGCTCGAAGGCAACCGACTCGCCTTTTGAAGCTCGCTGGATGAGTTGGCCCTCACAGCAGGGGACCGTCGCTGGTGTCATCTAATTTTTCTTTTCTTCACCTTTCCCACCATTCATTCTAAGATGGTTTTGCCAGGTAACCATGGTAACCACGTAAAGTTAGGCATATGGTCCTATATGCCTTCGATCCGGCAAATCCAAAACCAGGCAAATTCGCTAGCCGGGTTTTTCCCCGGGAGGGTTAGGAAAACCACTGGCCTGCCGAAAATTCCGATTATGTTAGAGGCACGGAAGCTTCTCTACTCGATGATGCTGGTCGCTCCAGTCGCACTGATGGCCGGTATCGGCGTTCATGCCCGCAGCTACGAGGACCCATTTCAATTCCCTGACTCGGGTGCGGATCACCGACGAATCAACGCTTACATTCCGCTGGTCATTGAAACCAAGCAGAAAGTGACGGAATTTGGAACGACGAGCGAAGCCGTAGACAGAGACCTTGCCAAGAAGTGGTTGGCCGCTAAGGAAAGTGGGGAATTGCAGCCTCTTTCACCAGTCGGGACCGATGAATTCGTGCCTACCGGAATCAAAGGCAAGATCCTGGAGTGCCAACTTCAGGTCAGCAAGCGGCTCATTCAATTTGCCCAGCAGAGAAGGGAGCGCGGCCAAAACGCGGCGGCGCTTCAAAACCTCGTTTTGGCATCGAATGTCGCGAATATCATGAAGTATTCGAACTTCAACACTTTCTTTCGCTGCACATTGATGCAGTCGCACGCAATCTCCCAATTGGACAAGGTTTTCGACGATCTGAACGAGGATGAGCAGAAGACGGCGGTGGCCACCATTCGCGAAATTCGCGATCACCACGGCAAATTGGGGATCATGGCGAACCGTGCGAGGAAGATCGTGATCGACGCGATCACCGTCCATGAGGATATCGACGTGGCCCTTGCGAGCGCCGATCGCGC
>JADZBW010000405.1 GCA_020851885.1 Fimbriimonadaceae bacterium
AGGATGCGTTCGGGATCCCTGATCCAGCCCCTGGCTTTCGTCCAACTTGAGGATGAAAGTAGTCCCTCTTTGGCGACCCAAGTTAGGAGGTCTCTACGGAATTACGTGGCACTAGCCACAACTTGCCTTGGGCTGGCAGGAGCCTTTGTGCCGCTAGCACCGACATATGCCCCGGAGCTCTTTGGCGTGAGACTCCATGGAGCCGAATTCGAGCGCTCCTTTGCAATGCACTTCTCAGACGATATCGGCAATTGGACTCGCAGGCGCTACGACATCGTGCTGGCGAGGGCGGGCCAGATCTACCGGATGCGCGGCGACGGGTCCGGTGGCCGCGTCATCAGCTATAAGGACGGTGGGCAACCCGAAGTCTCAAGGGATGGCTCGCTGATCATCTGCGTCTCACCATCGGGACAAAACCATTGCGACCTATTCGCCATGGATGGCGAAGGTGGCAACCGCCGCCAGCTTACCAACACGGTCGAAGACGAGTTCCAGCCATCGATTTCTCCTGATGGGACGCAAGTCGTCTACTTCACACTGACGCGCAAGCCAAAGACGAACAAATATGACTATGGCGATGCCCAGATTCGCTTGATGAACCTCAAGACTGGCGTGGTCGAGAATTTGTCGAAGGTCGTCGGCCCGGGAATCGAGCCGTGTTTCGGGCCTGACGGAACCTACGTTTTGTACACCTATCTGAACAGCTTCTACAGGCTGGATTTGATCAATCGCACGTCAGAACGCATCGTCTATTGGCCAGTAGACGGTCCTCTCCCCCGGTTTGAGAATCACGCCCCAAGGCCGACGAAGGACGGAAAGGGGATCTTCTTCAACAGAGTCACTTACCTGCCAAGGGACCAATGGAACCAGAGTCCCGATGCCGGCTTCGTGAATAGAGGCTATACCAATGGTCTCTGGATCATGAATGCAGACGGCAGCGAAGCGCGTCCGCTAACGAAGCCCGTTCCGGGGTTTGTCGAGCAGACCATCGGGCGTATGACGCCAACGGGTTCGATCGTATTCCTGAAGACTCAAGCCGTAGGAGATGCGCCGAAGAATTCGGCAAGTGAAATCTCTCTAGTTACATCTGCCGAGGCAAATCTCCATGGCGAACTCGTCGCCTGGATCAGCGTCACTGACTTGCTACGTTGGCCCTGATTTGCTGGGAATCTGAGTTTGGGTGGCTCATAGCCATTTCTTAGTCATCCAGGAGTCTTGCGGTTTCTGATTTCTCGGTGATGTGCCAAGAACGGGAGCCTGACTAGAGCGTCCCCGGAAAAGAACGCCCCTTCGGTGATGGGTAAGCGTGTTGAAGAGTCAGCCAGATCGAGCGATGCACTGACGCGACGGCCCGACCAGCCGTGAACCGGCCCATCCATTCGCATCGCCTCGAATTCCTCAAGCCGACGACCTTTGGGTTTGGCGGGAATGTGTAGGAATCGAACCCACCCGGCCCCTTTTCGAAGCCACAACGGTTTTGAAGACCGCGGAGCACACCAGCGCCCATTCACTCCCAGTGAATTATAGCGGCGAACCGCCCCGGACGCGGCAGGACCGGCGGTTAGGCGTCGAATCCGCCGTTCCAGCCGTCGATGCCATTGAAGGAGGCCCGGACCATCATGAGTCCGGTTTGGTAAGCCTCGAAATCGGCGCTCAGTTTCTTGAAGGTCTGGGCCTCGGCAGTAAAGGGCGCATGGCTGAACGTCGAGGCGATGAAATAACTCTCCTTCGCCTGTTCATTCACGTCGAGCAGCAGATCTCGGGCATCGCGCAGCCGCATCTCACGCAGGAATTCAGGAAACATGCCTGACCAAAAAAGGAGGAAATCGCCGATATGGCGATGCACTTCTCGCTCGCGATTGAAAGATTCGGCGTTGAGGCGAACGTCGCCCTCCATCAGCATTTCGGCAATGGACTGCACGGGCCTACCTTCCTTGTCTTTGATGGAAAACACGCTGTCGCGGTGAAGGAACTCCACCATCATCGAGGTCACGTAGACTTCCACGTCTTCGTCGGTGAGACCAAGACGATCGTTGAGCGCCTCATGGACCGCTCTGCCAAAGTACATCCAGATCGGATGTGCGCCGCTGATTCTGTCTTTCATGTCTTCTGGCCTCCGGCGAGATCCCTTAACCATAAGGTCGTCCCAATCGAAGACGAATTCGCTAGGCAAGCTTGCGAGGTTTCGAACAACCTGTTACCGCCCAGTATCGAACTTGACGTCTCAGAGGCGGGAATTGTTTGCGGGATTAGGCCTGTTGGAACTACTGGTTTCCCAAGATGGCGCGATAATAAAGGTTAGGGTGAATAGTCTGCCCCCTGGGAGCGTCTAATCGGTATGTTTTGCTCGAAATGCGGGAAACCGGCAGTTGCTGGCGCCACCTTCTGCATGCATTGCGGGCAATCACTCGCGCCCGGTCAGCCTCAAACCGCCGCTCCTGGAGTATCCCAGCCCGCGCCCGCGTTCCCCAATCCTGACGCCGCGAATGCCAAAAAGACCACCACCATCGCCGTCGTCACTGCCCTTGCGATGATCCTGGCAATCTTCTTCGGACTCAAAGCCTCGGGAATGCTTCAGCTTGGTGCAACCTCGCCAAAACTGGAATCCCTGCGAGCCGAGGGCGAGGTTCCCAAACAGGAGCTTCTGAGGTCCGAGGGGACGACCCCTCAGCAAGATATCCTCCGCGCGGAAGGCAGCGCCCCCAACCAGGATCTCTTGCGCGCGGAAGGGTCTGCCACGCCACCGATCTTGGATCGGACCCAGCAGAGCGTCGTCATGCCTGACGACATTCGGAAGTGGCTGGAACACCTGGAGCGCATCGAGAAGCGAAAGAACGACCTCTCGCTGAAGCAGTTGGCCCAGATGACGGTCCTGATGCAGCAAATGAAGGTGCTTGGCGCCGGGACGGACATTCTCAACGACAATGGAGAAGGGGATTCCCCACCACCTACCGATACGACGAAATCGAAGTTCGACGATATGCGTCCGGCATGGAACCAGTTGATCGCGGACTTCAACAGTTATCCGCCACCTGCCGAGTGCAAGCCGATCGCCGACGACTTCTACCGAGCGATCAGTGAAGTTCCAGGTATGAATTCCGATCTCGCCGAGATCCTGACCGGAGCCGCCCAGGATCCTGCAAGCGCCCTGGAAAAGGTCTACAAGATCCAGAACACCAGCGTGAATGTCATCGACAAATTCTTCGGAGAAGCCGACGAGCGGATCGGCCGGATTTGCAGGAAATACGAGACTCGCAAATGGTTCGAGATCAAGACCGACGTCGGGGGCGGACTCATGGGCAAGTTCGGCATGTGATCGTCGACATTCGACGGTGATAAGCTGGTCGAATGCCCATTCGCGACGCTCGCCCCGAGGACTGTCCAGCCATCTGCGCCTTGATCCGAGAACTGGCGGTCTACGAACGTCTCGAACATTTGATGGCCGCGACGTCCGAGGACTT
Source organism: Fimbriimonadaceae bacterium (assembly GCA_020851885.1). GTDB lineage: Bacteria > Armatimonadota > Fimbriimonadia > Fimbriimonadales > Fimbriimonadaceae > 55-13. Next base: position 3,462 of record JADZBW010000405.1, read on the forward strand.
GGCACGCGATCTCTTCAGCCCGAATCCGGTCGTTCGATCCATCGTCGCCGAACGGGAAGCGGAGATCATCGGCTACGCAATGTACTTTCGCAGTTACTCGACCTTCCTGGCCAAGCCGGGAATCTGGCTTGAAGACCTTTACGTGAAGAACTCGGAGCGTGGCAGCGGAATTGGTAAAGCCCTGCTTGCTCATGTCGGCCGGATTGCCAAGGAAGAATGCGCGGGGCGGTTGGAGTGGTCCGTTCTCGATTGGAATGAACCGGCGATCGGCTTCTACGAGCGCCTCGGCGCCGACATCATGTCGGACTGGCGGATTTGTCGCCTGGAAGAGGCTGGCATTGCCGCCCTGAGCAGCACCGCCGAATGATGCCCGATTGTTACGCGCCGGAAGGTCCTACTTTGCCGGCCCGACATTCAGTTTCAATGTCGCGTATCCGTCGATCTGAAAGTGCTCGATGCGAATCTTGTGTTTGCCGCCCAATCGAACCTCGCGCTTATAGGCGGTCGGGCCCTGGTATTTCCATGCATCCTCGATCAGAGGCTTGCCGTCCAGCCACACTCTCGCGCCGTCATCGGTCGTCAATTCGATCACGTAGTCGCCGGAGGCAATGTCAAATTCCCCCTCCGCAACCGTCGCGTAGTGGTCGTTCCCGGTGGCAGGATCGAATGCATAGCCGGCAAAATCAAGTTTGTCCAGTTTCAGGGTCTTGATCGGCTCGCCCTTGAGCACGGTCTGGAACTCCGCTTCCTTCGGCGCCGAGTGGACGTCCGATGGATTTGCCGGTACTTTCCACTTGAAGAACTGTACGTTCCAATCGATGGGAATCTGGAAGAGTCCATA
>JADZBW010000406.1 GCA_020851885.1 Fimbriimonadaceae bacterium
TCACCGTGCTGCTCGGTACGGGAATCGGTGCGCTCATTGGATTCGTGGTCGCCAAGTTCAGGCTTCCTTCGTTCCTCGTCACCTTGGCGACGATGGCGATCGGTCGCGGCGCAGCCCAGGCAATGCTTGGCCCTTCGTCCGTAAAACTTCCGCTCGGATTCAAAGGGATCGATCAATCCACGCTGCTCGGTTTGCCATGGCCTCTGGTGATCTTCCTCGGCATGGCCGTGATCGCAGGGTTACTCCTTCATCGAACGGTCTTCGGGCGGTGGGTGTTCGGGCTGGGAACCAATGAAAGAGCCGCTCTATACTCGGGGATTCCCATCGATCGCGTCAAAATCACCGTCTTTGCGATGGCTGGCCTCATGGCAGCACTTGGCGCTCTTTTGATCGATTCCCGATTGGGAGTCGCACGCTACGACCTTGCGAAGGGAATCGAGTTGGATGCGATCACGGTTGCCGTGCTGGGAGGCGCGGCGATCCAAGGCGGTCGCGGATCGATCCTCGGCACAACCTTGTCTCTCTTTCTGATCATGGTGCTCAAAACGGCGATGGGGGTGTCCAATGTCAAGGCTGAGTATCAGCTGACGGCAATCGGCGCCCTGCTTATTCTCGCCGTCGTGTTCGGCAATCTCAGTACGCTTAGGCGGCGCGTTCGCAAGACGCCGAGCGCAGAATCAGCCTAATTTTCCTGCTACACTCCCGCCAAGAGATCATGACGAAGCGCACTCCGTACCTCCTCGCCACCCTTGTCCTTGCTTCCCTCATCGTCGGCTGCAATAGCTCCAAGTCGGCAGAAGGCGGAACCGTCGAAGGTGGCCCAGCCGCTAAAACGAAGTTGGTCTTCATCCCCAAGAACACGGGCAATCCTTACTTCAATCAAGTTGGCAAAGGCATCGAGAAAGCGGCCGGAGAACTGACGCTCGAATTCGATACCCAGGCTCCCGCCGCTGCCGATGCGACTTCTCAGCTTCCGGTCATCAAGGATCAGGTCCAACGAGGCGTTCAGATCATTGTGCTCTCTTCAAACAGCCCCGATGCCTTGAATGAGGCGCTCGATCAAGCCAGGGCCAAGGGAACGACGATCGTCACCGTCGACAGCGACCTGACGGGCAACGAAGGGCACCGAGATGTCGGCGTCCTACCGACCGACTTCTCCAAGATCGGACCCGCCCAGCTCGAACTCTTGGGCAAGGCGATCAACTACGAAGGCGAATTCGCCATCCTCAGCGCGACCACCGATGCTCCGAACCAAAACGCTTGGATCGCGGGCATGAAAGAAGCGCTCAAGGATTCCAAGTACGCAAAAATGAAGTTGGTCGAAGTGGTTTACGGCGACGACGAACCTCAAAAGTCATCCACCGAAGCAGAAAGCCTCTTGACCAAGCATCCAAATCTTCGGGGGATCATCTCCCCGACGAGTGTCGGGCTCGCCGCCGCTGCCCAGGTTTTGGAAAATGCAGGCGTCTATCCAGGTGGCCCGAAGGCGAAGGGCGCAGGCATCGTCCTGACCGGCCTCAGCACCCCGAATCAGATGAAGAAGGCGGTTGAGAAGGGAGTGGTCGCCAGCTTCCAACTCTGGGATCCGGCCGATATGGGCGCCATCGCCACCTACCTCGGTGTGCAGTTGCAGAGCAAGAAGCTGACGTTGAAAGTTGGCGACACCGTCGAGGTACCAGGACACGGTAAGGTCACGATCGGCGAGAAGAACATCGTCTTTGCGGGTCCTCTGTTGACCTTCGACAAGAACAACATCGGCAAGTACGACTTCTAATCGAATTCCAAGTGAAGGCCAGAGGAGAAGATGCCATCGGGGGCCTCCCCAGATCCTTTAATTCGGCGTAACGCGTCAATTCCCAAGCGTCGATCGCCATTTACATTGTTCAATCAAGAAAAACAGCCTAAACTGGCAAGATGGGCGAGACGAAGATGACCCGCAGGACGTTCCTTGCGGCGATGGGCAGTGCGGGCGTGGTGGCGGCGACCGGTTTCCGATTCGATGACAAAATCATCCTGGGATCGGGAAACCACCGGTATGAGTGCATCCATGATTGGATCACCCCTCCGGAAGGCATGATCTTTGGCGACACCCATGGATTAGCTCAGGATGCCAAGGGCCGGATCTATTTGGCGCACACCGTGAATGCAGAGTCCAAGCTGTCCGATGCCGTGTGCGTCTACGATGACAAGGGTAAGTTCCTGAAGAGTTGGGGACCCGAATACAAGGGCGGCGCCCACGGACTCGACATTCGCAAGGAAGGACGCACCGAGTATCTCTATCATTGCGACACGGGGCGGAGAAAGGTCGTAAAGACCGATCTCGACGGCAAAGTCCTTTGGGAGACCGGCGCTCCTGATGCCAGTGAGAAGTACAAGAATGGCCAGCCCTTCGTGCCGACCAACGTCGCATTCGCACCGAATGGCGATTTCTATGTTGGTGACGGCTACGGCTCCAGTTGGATTCACCAATACGATATCAAAGGCAATTACATGCGGACCTTCGGCGGCGCGGGCAAGGACCCAGGGCAAACAAGCTGTCCCCATGGCCTGTGGGTCGACCCTCGAGGTTCAGAGCCCCTTCTCGCCGTGGCAGACCGCTCCAATCGGCGCATCCAGTATTTTTCGCTCGATGGAAAGCATGTGAAGTTCGTCACGGACGGCGTTCGCCTGCCCTGCCACTTCGCCTTCCGCAAAAATGAGATGCTTGTGCCCGATCTGGAGAGTGTGGTGACCCTTATGGACGAAAACAATCAGGTCATCGTTCAGTTGGGAGATGGCCGACCTTCTGACCTTAGGGGCCATCCAAGATCCGATTTCATCCCGGGCAAATTCATCCATCCACACGATGCGATTTTCCTTCGGAATGGTGATATTCTCGTCGCCGAATGGGTGCCAATCGGGCGGGTGACCCTATTGAAGCACGTTAAGTAAGCCATGAAACTGCGAGTTCTCCTGGTCGGCGGCCTCATGCTGTTGCTCATCGTGTCAGCCCTTGCCCAAGCGGTCACGAAGGTCCGAAAGGGTTCTTCCGACTATCTCGCGATCGTCCGAGTTGCGAAGGCCGAGTTTCAAAAGAGCGCGGCTTTTCCGATCAAACCACCGGCCGGAACGATTCGGCGGTGTGGCAACTACGCATTCGTTTTCGACGTCCTCGCATTCGTCGATCCGAAGCATGTCGGAGACGGCGAAGGCATGGCCCTACTCAAGCTGAAAGGCAAGAAATGGGTGATCGTCGATAGCACGGTTGGCAGTGGCGGGATGGAGGATCTGGCTGCCGACTGGGCGAAACAGTACAAACTGCCGAAAGCTCTCTTTGCTGGCTAATCGGGAACCGGATCGGCGCGTTGTGACATAGTGTTGAGCATGAAGCGGTTCTCTGCAGTCTCCTTGTTCATCGTCGCGGCGGTGATTTCATTTGGCCAATTCTCGGCAAGAGGCCGTTCTGCCGCGAACATGAGCCTCCTTGAAACCGGCTCCGGGTTCCTGATCTTCCCATCTGTCCAAAAGGAACTCGGGATGGACCCGAAAGTGGCCAAGAAGATCTCGCTGGACTATCAACAGGGCATTCAGAAGATGGTTGCCGGGATGAGCGCTGGCCGAGACAAAGACCCAAAGGCGCGTCAAGCGGAATCCATGAAGCTGATGGAAGACGTTCGCAAGATCCAGGTTCAGGCACTGGGGAAACTCAATGCGAAGCAGCAAGAGCGGCTCAAGCAGATTGCCGTGCAACAGATGTGTGCCGGAGGACTGCTTCATCCCGAGGTTAAGAAGTCGTTGAATCTGACCGCGGATCAGGAGCGCAAAATCGGAGCGATCGTCCGGGACGGCTCGATGCAGATGATGTCGGGGGCGCAACCTCCCAAGCAGGGTGCCACCCCTCAAGACCTGCAGCAACGGATGCAGGAGTTGAACAAGAAAAGGGCTGAGTGGCAAGTCAAAATGAACCTCCTATCCATCAA
>JADZBW010000407.1 GCA_020851885.1 Fimbriimonadaceae bacterium
CGACCATGTCGCCCTTTCCAAAAAGGGTCCGACGCTGGCGATGAACGTACCCGTTGGCGGTACGGTTGCGATCGTTGGTCCCGCCGCTTCCGGAAAATCTCTCCTCATTAGGGCCATCCTGGGTGAGGTCAAACCGGAGCGGGGCTTGATTGTGCGCGAGGAAGCGATAACTACCGCCCGGATCGCTGAATGGGGGCGGCGCGATCGTCCCCAAGCAATCGCCAAGGCGGCAAGCGACAGAATCTCCAATGAGGCTATCGCCGATCTCTTGACCGCACTTGGACTCTGGGAGACGCGACAGCAGGCGTGCGCCAAGTTGTCTGCGAGCCAGCAGGCTGCGGCCAGGCTGATTGAGCCGCTTGCTTCCCATGCAGAGATCATCGTCCTCGACGGGGATCTGGACCTTCTCGATCCATGGTGCATCGAGGGACTGTGGCACTATCTGCGCCAACAGACCGGAGAAGGCAAGTCCCTCATCTTCGCAACCCAAAGACCCGACCTTGCCGAACGTGCGGATTTCGTAATCGTGCTTAAGAATCAACAACTGGTCTTCGCTGGTTCCCCCGACAGCCTCATTCGGACGGCCGCGCCGAGCGAAATAGTGGTTACAGCGGAGGATCAGCCTGGTGTTCTCGCTTTGACCGAACCCTTCGCGGTGACCATCGAGGACACCAGCGAGGGAACCGTCTACACCACGACCGAGGGTCAACAGCTTGCCGCACGATTGCTGCTCGAAGGATACGGCAATATCCGGTACCTGATCAAACGAACTCCCAGCTTCCGGGAAGCCTTGCTCAAGCTCACAACTTCGGCTTAGCGAATCGCGCGATTGTCGCCAACTCTCACCGTGAAGCCGATCTTGTCCATATACTCCAATAGTGGAACGATGAACTTGCGACTCGTTCCAAGCCCATCCCGCATGATCGAAATCGCGAACGGCTTGCCATTGGAAATGCGGGCGATCTCCGGCTTCAGCCGTTCGATTTGACCTGCCGTGTAAAGGACGCCCCCTTCCAGGGCAACGAGTTCGTTGGCATGGACGCCGAGTTTCACGATCTCCTCGATCGCCTGCTGAGGAACATGGAGTCGCTTGGACAGTTCGTGGATCGTCTCCGTGTTGACCTTCTCCTTTTCAAGCTCCTCTTTCAGCCGATCGAGAAAGGCCCGCTGGCGGTCGGTCAGGGCGATTCGGTAGCCATGAAGGCGAATGCCGGTTCCTTGAACTTCCAACGCATCGGAGGCGGCAAGGTGGGCGATGATCCGATCGAGCGGCTTTCCCGCCCAACCCAGGTTTGCCCATTGTACGGCTCGTTCCCGGGGATGATAGGGCGTATTGGGAGACTCGATGTGCAGTTTCAGAAGGGCAGCCATGAGTGCCTCCCTGTTCACGTCAAACGCTGATGGCGTCATCCAAAGTCCGGCAAAACCCATTAGTCGACCATCCTCCAGCAAGGACTCGAAGGTTCTTCCCAACTCTTGGGTCGATTGCCCGAGCCGCCGGCATAGCTCCTCGGTAGGCGCGCCGAGAGGCATGGATGCCACCAGTTCAAGCACAGCTTCTCTTGGGCTCTTGGCCCTGGCGATCACGGCGACTTCGGTACGCCGCCTCACCTTCGCAACCGGCACCGCAACCTTGCCTCCGCCCAAAAGGTCCGGCGGACTGTGACGCCGAACAATGATCGGCTGATCGAGGGCCAAAGCGGCCACCTGGTTCAATCGGATTTGCACGAGGTTGGGCTCCGCGTCGTTCAGATAGGCTTTCCCCAAAAGCTCTTCTGCGCCAACGGCAACTCGCACTTGCTCGGCATGCTTGGGAACTTCTATCCAACGGACAATCGCATCAAAGCACTTCGATTCGAAGACCGCCCCCGGCGCGGCGAGCGTTAGACCGCGATGCACCTCATCCAATCTCGGACCCGCGATGTTGACCGCCGTCCTTTGCCCCCACTCAACACCGTTTTGGTCTTCGCCATGGCACTGTAGACCGCGAACTCGCACCTCGCGATTGCCCGGAGAGATGACCGCCTTCTCACCTTCGTAGATTCGACCCCGCGCAAGCGTGCCGGTCACGATGCATCCATGGCCTTTGATTGTAAAAACGCGATCGATCGGAAGGTACCAAGGACCTGAGCGCGCATCCTCCGACATGTCCAAGGCTTGGCTCAGAGCCTCCTTCAACTCCACCAGTCCAATCTGTCGGGAAGCAGAAACACCCACGATCGGCGCGCCGCTGAATTTCGTTTCGGCGAGCATCTCACGAATCTCCGCGACAACCAGTTCCTGCATCACCGGATCGGCGGCGTCGACTTTGGTGAGGGCGACCACCATATGCTCGATCGGGAGCAGATCGACAATCTGGACATGCTCTCGAGTCTGTCGCATCACCCCCTCATCGGCAGCGACGCAAAGGAGGCAAACGTCGGTGCCAAGGGCTCCCACCAGCATGTTGGACAAGAACCTCTCATGACCGGGGACATCGACAATAGAGACGCGGCCATGTTTCGGCAAGTCCAAATAGGCAAAGCCGATGTCGATGGTCATGCCCCGCCGCTTTTCTTCAGGCAACCGATCCGCATCGATCCCGGTGAGCGCTTGGATCAGGGTCGTCTTTCCATGATCGACGTGCCCTGCCGTGCCGATGAGTTTGGCCATTTACGCCTCGTCGGCCGTGTAGATCTTCAGTTCGCTCGTTCCGTCCCGTGAAATCCAAAGCGGGAATTCTCCGATGGTCGTCGCCGCGCCGACTTCGCCTGCCGTGTTCATCGCCAGGACCACGCAAGGCATGTCGGTTGCATGAACCTGTCGCCGCTTCATTTGCCGTATCGTGTCTCGGCACGCCTCCAATGGCGATAGCCCGCGCCTCATGGCCTCGACCGTCCGGAAAGACGCGCAGGCCTTCCAGAGTTCTTCTCCCAAACCAGTCGCGCCTGCGCAACCGACTTCGTCATCGGCATAGATCCCGGCTCCGACGATCGGCGAATCGCCAACTCGGCCGGGCAACTTCCACTGCAGTCCGCTTGTGCTCGATGCCGCCACCGTATGGGGCCCATCCTCCAAGCCAAGCATCGTCACGGTATCGCCATGGTTATTGCCATCGATGGCATGGTGATAAGAGTCCGTCGTCCCCTCCGGAGTGTCCAGCCACTCGGCATAGCGACGGCAATTCTCCTCAGTCATCAGATTCTGGGGTCGAAAGCCCTTCGAAATGGCGAATCTCCTCGCTTGCTCTCCCGAAAGCATCACGTGACGAGTCTCTTCCATCACCTTCTTGGCGATGGAGATCACCGGCACAATGCCACGCACCGAGCAAACCGCCCCCGCCGAGAGGTCGCGGCCATCCATGATAGCGGCATCGAGTTCAAGTTCTCCGTCCGCATTTGGCAAAGAGCCAAGGCCGATCGCGATCAATGTGGGATCGAGTTCGCAAGCGGCAAGGCCGGCTTCGATGGTGGACTTCAGGTCAAGTCCTCGTGTTCGGGCCGCCCACGCGGCCTCCAAGGCGATGGGTCCAGGCTCACGCCACGTTGCGAGAAGCGTCGTCATTCCACCTAATAGGGTACCGGGAAGCTCATTCTCGACGCTTTGCCATTTGAGGTCCGAAATACTTCTGGTTGTCGTCGGGCTCCAATTCCTGCTCGAAGGAGGCCAATAAGCGCTTCGCGTCGCGCTCAAAGTGGAAGGAGCCTGCGACATCGCCTTGCCAAATAGACTCCACGACCCACTCCGGCACGGGCAAAAAGACGATTCTTTCCGGAGAGACAAGTCGAACCGTCAACACGAGATTTGCCCCGGCGGCATCGGGATAAATGAACTCGACGACGATGCTCCATGGTTCAAACCGAGTGCTCCCGAGTTGAGGAGTCTCCTTGGCCCGGCACTCCTTCAGGAGGTTGGGATCGAAGTCGCCTTCACTGGGTGGACGACCGGAACGCAGCTCTTCGAACATGGCGAGCCGTTTTTGGGCCGAATAGGCATTGAGGTTCATTGCCTGAGATTCTACGTTACGTGGAGTTTTTGGACGATTTCGGGTTCGAAATGCCGTGATACTAGTGAAAATACTGTGGTTGAAGCCCAAGCCTTGCGGAACATAGCAGACGTGCCGGGACTGAGAACTCCCGGCGCTTAGCACAGCGAGTGAAATGGCGATTCCGCCAATGAACTCAGTTGCGGAAAGAGTCAGGATGACTCGGCGGGCTTTTCCTGGAGGGAAGGTCGGTTCCGTTCTCAATCGGTCGTTCGCGACCGTTTCATGGAGGATCGAATGTCATTTCGCGTAAATACGAACGTTGCGGCGATGAACGCCCTTCGGAATGTGAGCCAAACGGCGACCGACTTTAATAAGTCGATCAACCGACTGTCGACCGGTCTCCGCATTAACACTGCGGC
>JADZBW010000408.1 GCA_020851885.1 Fimbriimonadaceae bacterium
CACATTGTCGAAGCCGACGACGCTTAAGTCGTCGGGCACTTCGATTCCCGCTGCTTTGGCGGCGTGGATGGCGCCAACCGCGATTTCGTCATTGGCGCAAAAAACGGCGGTTGGCCGCTCCTTGGATGCCAAGATCTTTCGCATTCCGTCGAATCCACCCTCGATCGTGAAATCGCCGGGAGCAACCCAGTCTTCGCGAATTGGGAGACCACGGTCAGCGATGAACTTTCGATAGCCTTCAAGCCGGATCGCGCCGTCCGCCATGTGCAGACGTCCATGGAGGTGCCCGATCTTTCGATGGCCCAGTTGCCAGAGATGCAGGAGTGCGGATTGGACCCCCGCGGCATTGTCCACTTGGAAATTCAGCGAATTGGGTCCGCTATCGCTGGCGATAACCACGTGAGGGATCCCGTATTCGGCGATGATCTCGAGAACAGGCGCGTGTTTGGGAGGGGCCAAGAAGATCAAGCCGTCGGCCCGACCGTCGAGAAGAACATTGGTCATTTCCCGCGTCTGCTTTTGATCGTAGCGGGTGAAAAACAGGACGTCGTAATGGGCGGCCTCGGCGGTATTCACAATGCCGTTCAGCGAGTTCTGAAGGTAGGGGCTCAGAACCATGTCGTTGCTTGCTTCGCTTGGGACGATGCCCAGAGTGAAGCTTCGTCTGGTAACGAGATTTCGGGCGACTCGATTCGGGCGGTACTGAAGCTCTTGAGCGGCCTGCAGGACCCGCTTCTTCACTTCTTCGGGTACGGATCGGGGCCCATTGTTCAGCGCATAGCTGACCGTACTCACCGAGATATTCAGCTTCTTTGCAATGTCCTTGATCGTCGCTGCCATGGGATTTCCTTTTGAGAAACGTTTCGCGAAACGTTTCTCGTCAACTATAACCCAATTGTTTGCGATTCGTTAGGAGTTTTTTTCGATCGGGCAAAATTGCCAGATCGACGCCGTGGGCAAGCGATCACGCTGGCCGCCATCGGGAGATTTGCTGGAGCCGCGACTAGATCGTAATGCGCTGGCGAACGGTCCCCGCTCGCTCATGGGCGATCGAGATATCGAAGTTGCCGAACCCTCGGACGACCCATTCGAAGACGGCCCGATTCTCATTTCCAAGATCGCCCCAGCTCATGGATGCGGAGTCGCCAACATGGCTCCAACCTTCGAGTTGACCACTTTCCAAGCGCAATTTCCCGCTGACGAGCCAGTCCGGTTCGCTTGCGCCTGACTGGTGTCCTTCTCGGCAGATCTCCCCAACGATGCCTCGGCAGAGCTTTCGCTTCTGCCCAATCTTCGTCACATAGGTGGGGAGCCAGCCCGCGTTTTCGACGACGATCCGAATCCGTGTCGCCTCCCCAGTGGGATCGAGGCGAACCTCTTTGATGAACAGCCGGGGGGATAGGCCCGCCTGCCAAATCACCCACTCCGCAAGTGGGGTCACTTCCTTCTCCAAGTACTCTTTGGGTGGGTTGCGGAAGGCATACTCGCGGTCCCAACCGCCGATCTCTACTTTGCCTAACTGGGGATGGTCGAACTCCTTCCAATCCGCATAGCCCTTGCCGCCGAGTTTCTCATCGCTCCAGAGCAGCATCTTGACGTCATCCTCATGAGGATGGGATCGGAACCAGTCGATGTACTTGTAATCGGTGATGCCCGCTTGTCGTTGTGGCGACCAGATCTCCGTGGTCCACGCAAAGACGCCACGATGCTCGTACATCCAGTCGTCGAAAACACCGGTGATGACCTCTTTTGGATGGTAGCGAAACTCATGATAGTTCGAGATCGCCGGATACCCCGTCATCTCGAAGCCCTTGTCGCCAATGACTTTGAAGTTCCAGATATCCTCGGCCGGCAGTTCGTCGTCGGGCATCCGGCTGGGCGGACGCAGGTGAACGCCGCTGAACGTATGGAAACAAACCGCTCCGCAGATGTTCGGCCTCTGGCAGATCGCCTGGACGGAGGCATGGATTTCAGGTTCGGAAGTTGGAAACGGCCCGGCGCCATGTTGCTCGCTTTCCAAACGCCAAGCGGAGGGGAAGTTGCGATTAAGGTCCAGCCCTTCTTTGACTCTTCGGTTGCGAAGGTTTAGCCCATCCCAGTTGTGGAAGACGCCTTCGGGCAAAACGCGATAGCAATTCGACCCTCCAGGTTCACCTGGTTTGCGCTTCCTCAGAAGGCGAGGTTCCAACTCCGAGACAATCCAAGGGCCGTTGTCGTCCTGTACGCGCATCCACAGTCTGCGACCGTCTCCATCGATGTCCTTCTGTTCGATGCCATAGAAATCGTCTTCGTCATAGGGATAGGGACGCGTGGAGGAGCGGATGGATCGGGAAGGCTCCGCGAGGGCAAGCTCCGCACCGTCCGGATTCAAACGGGGACAGATATAGAAGGCATGCGTTGTAAGAAGCTCCGTTGCGGTCTGATCTGCGTTGGCGGTGAGGAGGTCGAGCAACTTCAAAGCTGCCGTGCTCGCGCTCACTTCCGTCGCATGGATATTGCCATCGACCCAAAACGCCGGTTTATCCTTCGCCGGCCCCGTCGACTGATCGGTGACCGTCACCA
>JADZBW010000409.1 GCA_020851885.1 Fimbriimonadaceae bacterium
AGAGCCTTCCCGACTCCAATGAGCGTGCCGCCGGTGCCAACGCCGGCGACGAACGCATCGATCTTCTGGCCTTTGGACTGGCGCAGAAGCTCAGCCCCGGTGGTCCGAAGATGGCACTCGGTATTGAGCGGATTGGAGAATTGGTCGGGATTGAACCATCCGTGCCGGATGGCCTGCTCGTCCCGGATTCGGGCCGCCTCCGCGAAACTGCCTTCCTTGGAGCAGAGGATCAGGTCGGCCCCAAGCGATCGCATTCGGTCCTTGCGCTCATCCGTCATGTTCTCCGGCATGACGATCGTGACCGGGTGCCCCAGAGCTTTGCCAAAGAACGCCATCGCAATACCGGTGTTACCGCTCGTCGCTTCGATGATGTGCTGGCCTGGCTTCAGGAGTCCACGTCGCAGACTCTCCTGGAGGATGTAAGAGGCAATCCGGTCCTTGATGCTGCCGGTCGGATTCACACACTCCAGCTTGACCAAAATGCCATTCAGGTCCAAGAGTGGCGTGTTTCCCGGCACCGGCAACTCGCTGGGGAGGGATACGACGTTGTGCCGTTCTTGATTCACGATTTGAGGGTACCGGCGGATTCCGCTGGTTGGGGCTGGTTGTCCATGTTAATCGCCACACCAAATTGAAGGAATCGCTGCTATGTTCTGGTGAATCGCATCGCCGTCGTCAGCGATGGAAATACAATCTCCAATTGAGAAATGAAGCAATATTCGATGGGACTCGATTTCGGTACCAACAGCGTCCGCTGTCTCTTGGTCGATTGCGCCAATGGCCGGGAAGTGGCGACCAGCGTGTTCAATTATCCCAGCGGCGACCATGGCGTTATCTTGGACCCTAAGGACCCCAATCTGGCCCGACAGCACCCGGGCGATTACTTCCAGGGGATTCGTGAAACCGTCCGCTCAACCCTCGCCGAAACTCAACGCGTCGAGCCGGGCTTCGACGTCGGGATGGTTGTTGGCATTGGCACGGACACCACTGGCTCCTCTCCCCTGCCGATCGATGCGAAGGGGACACCACTCGGTTTGACGAACTCGGATCCCGCCGCCCAGTGTTGGCTTTGGAAAGACCACACGGCCCATGCCGAAGCCGCGGAGATCACCGAAAAAGCCTGGAATGAACCCTATCTCTCCAAATGTGGAGGCACCTATTCCAGCGAGTGGTTCTGGTCCAAAATCCTGCACTGTGCGAGAACGGCTCCAGACGTCTTCTCCCGGGCTCATTCTTGGTGCGAGCTTCAAGACCTGATCCCCGCCTACCTTACAGGTCATATGGCCCCCGAGACAATGGCTCGTGGCGTCTGCGCGGCCGGCCACAAGGGGATGTTTAATTCGGATTGGGGCGGACTGCCTTCCGAGGAGTTCCTCAGCGCTCTGGATCCTCGATTGGGCGCTCTGCGCAGCCGCCTCTATGGCCAAACCCTCACTTCCGACCAAAGTGCAGGCACGCTGTCTGCCGAGCGCGCCGCTGAACTCGGCTTGCCAACGTCGGTCAAGGTCGCGGTAGGGGCGATGGATGCGCACCTTGGCGCCGTCGGCAGCGGAGTTAAGCCCGGCACCCTGGTCAAGATCATGGGCACCAGCACCTGCGACATCATGGTCGGCGACAGTTCCACCCCGGACATTCCCGGCGTCTGCGGCATTGTGAACGGGTCCGTGCTCTCCGGAATGCTCGGTATCGAGGCCGGTCAAAGCGCCGTAGGAGATCTGTTCAATTGGGCCGCCGGCAAACTTGCCGCGGGCCAATCCCACGACGATCTGACCGCCGATGCCCTCAAACTGGCCCCAGGCGAATCGGGCCTTCTCGCGCTGGACTGGAATAACGGCAACCGAACGATACTGGTCGATCAGCGATTGAGCGGTCTTCTCATTGGACAGACTCTGTACAGCACTCCTGCCGAGATCTACCGAACCCTCATTGAAGCCACTGCTTTTGGAGCCTTGACCATCATCCGACGGATCGAGGAATACGGCGTCGAGATCGATGAGATTGTCTGCTGCGGAGGCATTGCCGAGAAGAGCGCCCTTGCGATGCAGATCTACGCCGATGTCTGCAATCGGCCGATCAAGATCAGCCGCTCCGCGCAAACTTGTGCGCTCGGGTCGGCGATGATGGGGGCGGTGGTCGGAGGCGCCCATCCCAATGTGGCCGCGGCGACCGCTGCCATGACCGGAGTCAAGGACTCCGTCTTCATCCCGAAACCCAGCTCGGTTGCCACCTATTCCAGGCTCTATGCACTCTATATGGACCTGCATGATGCCTTTGGTAAAACATCGCGCAATCCGGACTTGCATGGGCTGATGAAGGAACTCCTGGCGATCAGGGATGGAGCGCGGTAGGCCTCCGTCCAACACGATGCGGTCCCGTCGCGGTTCTTAGAGAGTCGGCCAGAGGACCGTGGCTGGGCCGATCGAGGGAATGATGGGGAACGCCGGACAAGACCAGCGCTCCCCCAAAACCCCTTACTTCAACTTCGACTCAAACCGGTATCGGCCCGATCCCAGAGTCTGAGTCTTGCCCCCCGGTACGACCACTTCCGCCGTGGTGTTTGGTGGAATCACCACGTCCCAGGCAAACGCTCCATCCTTACTCAACTTCCATGAACTCTCAATTCGACCGTGTGCCGTATCGAAATGCCCCTTCGCCCAAGTCAGTCCTCCGCCCGGCTTGGCCGCAAGTCGGAATTTTTGGAAGCCAGGCTCGATCGACTCGATCCCAAGGATCGTCGCGTACATCCACATCCCGATCGCTCCGTAGGCGTAGTGGTTGAAGGAGTTCATCCCGGGATCCTGGAACCCTTTCTCCTCCGTCCAGCCATCCCAACGCTCCCAGATCGTTGTCGCGCCCTTGGTGACGGAGTACAGCCAGGAGGGCCAACTCTTCTGGTTGAGAAGCTCGTACGCCAGGTCCACGCGACCGGCCTTCGTCAACTCGGGATTGAGATAGGAAGCGCCAACGAAGCCAGTCGACAGATGCCCCCGACGCTTCGAAATATCCAAGGCGATCGCCTGGATCGCGGTCTCCTTGAGGTTTTCCGGCATCAGTCCGAACCGCAGAGCCAGCAAATACGACGTTTGCGATCCGCTCGTGATCAGGCCGTCTTTCGTGACGTAACGATTCTGAAACGACTGCCGAATCTCCTCAAATCGCTGGCGATACTTGGCGGCGTTGGCTTTGTCCCCGCGAACTTCCGACATCCTCGCCATCAGGTCGGCGGCATGGGCGAAGAAGGCGGTGCCGATGAGCTCGTGCGACGTCGGGGCGTCGATGGAAAGCCAGTCGCCAAAGCCCATGAAGCCCTGGTAGCCGTCATAGCAACGCAGATTGTCCTTGCTGGTGCTATCCAAAAAGGCGAAGAACTTCTCGAAAGCGGAGAAGTGGCGGTCGATGATGCGGCGGTCGCCGTACCATTCGTAAATCGTCCACGGCACCATCAGGAAGGCATCTGCCCATGCCGGGCCTCCTTCAGGGCCAACGACCTTGATGTCGGGAGCGATGGCCGGGATGGAGCCATTGGGGTATTGCGAATCCTCGAGGTCCTGGACGAACTTCTCAAAGAACGCCACCGCGTCTCGATTGAAACATGCGGTGGGTGCGAAGACCTGGGCGTCTCCCGTCCAGCCCAAGCGCTCGTCGCGCTGGGGACAATCGGTGGGTACGTCCAACGAGTTGCCGCGCCAACCCCAGTCGATGTTTTTTTGAAGTTGGGTGATCGTCCTGTCCGAGCACTCGAAAGACCCGGTCAAGGCCAAGTCGGAGTGAATCACCACGCCGGTGATTGTCTCCTTGGTTGGAGGCTCCACAAGGCCGGAAACCTCCACGTATCGGAAGCCGTGGAAGGTGAACTTGGGTTCCCAAGTCTCCGTCTCCTTCCCGC
>JADZBW010000410.1 GCA_020851885.1 Fimbriimonadaceae bacterium
AAAATGAACAAGAAACTGTTAGCTATCGCGGCTCTTGCGGCCGTAGCGGCATTAACCTTCGGCCAGGGCGCCGGTCCCCAGGGCGGGCAATTCGGTCCTCCTCAGGGTCCCGGCATGATGGGCGGCGGTCCAATGATGGGTCGCGGACTTCAAGGCCCTCGACTCTTGATGAACCCCAGCGTCCAGAAAGAGCTCAAGATGACGACCGAACAGATTAAGCAGGTCTCCGAACTGATGCCTCAAGGCGGACCGGGCGGTCGCGGTGGTTTTGGCGGACCAGGCGGACAAGGTGGCTTTGGCGGCGGACAGGGCGGACCTCCCCAGGGTGGCCAAGGTGGTCCCGGTGGACAAGGCGGCTTTGGCGGCGGTCAGGGCGGACCTCCCCAAGGTGGCCAAGGTGGTCCCGGTGGACAAGGCGGCTTTGGTAGGGGTCAAGGCGGACCTCCTCAGGGCGGACCTGGTGGTCCTGGCGGGCAACAGGCCTTCGTGATGGAAGGAAAGATCAAGAACATCCTCTCCGACTCGCAGTACAAGCGATACAAAGAGATCGAGCTTCAGCAGCAAGGCGCGGTGGCATTGATGCGGGACGACATCGCCCAGAAAGTCGGAATCACGCCGGAGCAGCGCCAGCAGATCGGACAGATCCTCGAGGCTAATCGGCCTCAGGGCGGACCTGGTGGTCCCGGCGGTCCCGGCGGACCCGGTGGCCCAGGTGGTCCCGGTGGACGCGGCGGCCAGGGTGGCTTCGGCGGCGGCCAGGGTGGCTTTGGCGGCGGCCAGGGTGGTCCTCCCCAAGGTGGGCAAGGCGGTTTCGGCGGACCCGGTGGAATGGATCCGGAGAAGATGCGAGCCGAGATGGAAAAGCGACAGGAAGAGTTGAATCGCAAGATTCTCGCCGTCCTCGATGCTGACCAGAAGTCCAAATGGAACAGCCTGCTAGGCAAGCCTTTCAAAATCGAACATCCGCAGGGATTTCCGGGGGGACCGGGCGGTCCCGGTGGCCCCGGCTTTCAGGGCGGACGCGGCGGAAATGGTGGCGGCGGCTAACTCATAGCCCATGCCAAATCAGCAGAGAGGGGAATCCAGGCGACTGGATTCCCCTCTTCCCATTCCGACGGCAGCGATCGCTAGTCGAGACGCCACCACTTCTTGATAAACGCCAGGTAGATGGCGTGGCGATCATGGTTATTCATGTCCCCGCCCATTCCATGGCCGCCGGTGGGATCCAGCGCCAACTCGACGAGATCGCCCTTCCCGTACTGCAGCAGCTTCCGATAGACCATCACCGTGTCTTGGAACAGGACGTTCGTGTCTTCCATTCCGTGGAGCAGCATAAGCGGCGACCTGAGATTCTTGGCCAAGTTCGTTAAAGAAAACTTGTCGAGATCCTCCGGCTTTCCGAGACGCGAGTCGCCGATGACGCCGCCCGTGTACCAGGTGTTGTAGTTCTGCCATTCGGTCGGGCCCGCCCCGGCGATACCGAGCGTGAAAACCTCGGGGGCCGTATACATGCACATTTGGGTCTGGAAGCCGCCGAAGCTCCAACCGTTGACCGCCACCTTTGCTGAGTCGACGTTGTAGTTTTGAACCAAGTACTTGACGCCGTCAGAGAGGTCCTCCACCTGAGCTTTGCCTGGATGCTCCCAGTTCGCCTTTCCGAAATCGGCGCCATAGCCACTCTGACCGCGGGGGTCGATCGTGACCGTAACGAAGCCGTACTTCTGGGTCAGATAGAGGTTGAAGAGGTAGGCGGTCGAATTGAAAGAACCGTCCACCACGGACTTGCCGGTACCCAGGGGGCCGCCGTAGACATAGACCATCAACGGGTGTTTCTTGCCTTTCTTATAGTCCTTGGGCGCAAATACATAGCCATAGATCGTCTGGCCGTTGCGGTTCTTGTATGTGAAGATCTCCGGCTTGACGGTGTTGACTTTGGCGAACGCATCGCTTCGGTGGGAGTCGGTCAAAACCTTGTCGGCGCCACCGCCAACGTTGACGACATAGGTCTCGCCAAGCTTGGACCAATCGGCATAGGAGGTCACCGCGAGAGTTTGGCTATGATTGAACTTCACCGATTCGCCATAGCTCCCCGGTTGGGTGGAGAAACGCGAGTAGTCTCCGGTCGCCATGTCGACCTTGTAGAGCTGCATTCGAGCCGGGCTGTCCTTTCCCGAGCGGACGAAGAGCGTCTTGCCGTCCTTGCTCGCCTCGATGGGATAGGTCTCGAAGTCGCCCTTCGTGATCTGGGTCGCGGTCTGGGCGGCGGGGTCGATCGTCCATGCTTGGCGATATCCACTGTTCTCCAAGAGGCAGATCACTTTGGCGCCATCGGGAGTGAAGAAAGGCGAGGCCATGCTGGGCGACGTGTGCTCGCCGCTATGGCCCGTCTTGTAGATTTGCTTGAGCGTCTTGGAAGCGACGTCAGCCGTCCAAAACGCCAGTTCCTTCTTGTCCCGTTTCCAGCTGGCGAATACAAACTGCTTTCCGTCCGGCGACCAGGGCTTCTGATTGATGCTGGTCTCCATGTACTCTTCGCCACCGGGGAATTTCCACACTTCCCAAGGCTTTCCATCGTTGGCGGGATTTGCCTCAGGATCGTCGTTGAGGTCGTACAAATAGACGTAGCTCTCTTCGTTGAATTTGTCGTCGGCCACGCCTCGACCCGTTTTGCGCGCCTCGGCGAAGCGGTTGCGGTAGACGAGGTAGTCCACCTGGCGATCCTGTCCGATCGAGCGCCAGGAGAAGATGACCAGTTTGTCGCCATTGGGCGAGATCATGTAGCCCTGCAGCGGCATCTTGTTCGGGAGTTCGGGATTCAATTGGCGGATAACCGCGCTGTTGAAGCCCATATAGTAGACGCCGTCGCCGCGTCGGAAGTAGAACCCCTGGTCGTCCTTGGCATACTCGGGCTGAGATTCGGCGTCCCTGGTCCGTGTGAGTTGTGAGGGCTTGGCGTCCCCGACCTTCATTCGGAAGATGTCGCCTTTATAAGTGAAGAGCAGTTCATCGCCAGTCTTGGACCACTCGAATTCGGAAATGCCTGGATAGCTGGGCAAAGGCTCTTTGCGATCCTCGTTTTCCTTCTTCTTCTTGATGCTGTACTCGCGGTATTCGAGGTCGGACATCTTATCCGCGTTGTCCAGTTCCTCGTCCTCCTTCTGATACCGCTCCATCGCCTTGGGAATCTCGCGATCGAACGGTTTGAGGACGTCCATCGAGGTCAGGCGCTTCGTGATTCCGCTCTGGGCGTCGTAGAGCCAGAGGTCCATTCCCCGATCCTTGTAGGAGTTCCAGAGGTAGGCGAGGTAGCGGTCGTTAGCCGACCATTCCATCCCCATGGCGGCTTTGCCAGAAAAGGGTCGTCTTGGAAAGTAATCGTCGAAGGTGGGCTTGGCATCCTCGGCGGCCAGCGCGACCACGGTGAGGATCAGGCCCGCCCAAAGAAAATGGCTTCTTGCGTGCATGTTTGTGATGTTATCGCCGCCCGGCGGCTCCAACCGAAGGAATACGGAACATTCTTCGAAATTGTCGCCGTCCACGGGAAGGAATGAGGGGTTCCCAATTCGCGATGGAACGACGACGAACTCAACTCACGGAAGCGATCGAAGGGCCACGGCCTCGAAGCGGAGCGGGCGGGGCCGACCACCCAGTAGCTTAAGTCCCATTTTTGTAGTATCTTACAGTTCCATAGGCGGTCACGAAATATCTACACATTTTGCCGATCTTTTGGTAGACTAGTGTAGACATGCGACGAGCGGAAGTGCTGAACGGAAGAGAGAACAAGATGGCGACTGATGGTGCAGAAGTCAGAGATCGAGCGCTGCAAATGGCGCTGGGGCAAATTGAAAAGGCCTTTGGCAAGGGCGCGATTATGCGCATGGGAGATGGGAATCGGGAGGCGATTGCCGCCATCCCAACCGGATCACTGAGCTTAGATATCGCTCTGGGTATTGGGGGTATCCCACGGGGCCGAATCATCGAAATCTATGGACCAGAGTCAGGCGGCAAGACGACGCTGGCTCTCCACTGCGTGGCGGAGTGCCAAAAGCAGGGCGGTCTGGCGCTCTATATCGACGCCGAGCACGCGCTCGACACCGAATATGCGCGCACCCTTGGCGTGGACATCGATAAGCTCTACATCTCACAGCCGAGCAACGGCGAAGAGGCGTTGGAAATCGCAGACGCGATCATCCGATCCGGCGCGGTCGACATCGTGGTGATCGACTCCGTCGCCGCCCTCGTTCCCAAGGCAGAAATCGAAGGCGAGATGGGCGACTCATTCGTTGGCCTGCAAGCACGAATGATGAGTCAGGCCCTCCGAAAACTGGGTGGCTCGCTGAACAAGTCCGACACCGCCGCAATCTTCATCAACCAGCTTCGCGAGAAAATCGGCGTAATGTACGGCAATCCGGAGACGACACCCGGGGGACGAGCCCTGAAATTCTGGTCCTCAGTCCGCCTCGAGGTCCGCAAGGGTGACGCAATCAAGTCGGGTCCCGACCAGATCGGCGCTCGGACGAAGGTCAAAGTGGTCAAGAACAAAGTCGCTCCACCTTTCCGAACGGCGGAATTCGACATGATCTTCGGAAAGGGAATCTCCGCATCTGGCGATCTTCTGGATATTGCGACGGAGAAGGGGATGATCACTCGGTCCGGGACCTACTACAACTACGGCGAAACCCGATTGGGCCAAGGTCGCGATAATGCGCGAACGTACCTGGACGAGCATCCCGACGTCTTCAAAGAGATCGACACCAAGCTGCGTGATCAATTGAAGGCGGAGAAGCCCGCAGCGGTGGCGGTGGCCGAGGTCGAGGAAGAAGAGCCCGTCTTCTAGGGCATGGGTTCGGCCGTCGATCCCAAATGTCTGGCATCTGCTTTGCGGATGCTCAAGGCATCGGATAAGTTCGAATCGGAAATCCGAACCCGGTTGGCTCGCCAGGGTTTCGAGTCGGGTCCTATCGAATCCGTCATCGAGCACCTGATCCGACGTAAACTAATAGACGACAGACGTTCGATTGCAAATCTGATCGCGAGCAAATCCGGGAGGCGAGCGGTCGGAATAGAAAAGCTTCGCGCCGAGATGCTTGCTCGAGGCGCCCCGGAAGGAATCGTTGAAGAGCGCCTGAGCGAAGTCTCGCCCGATGGGCAATACCAGGCGATGCTTGCCGCGCTCTCGGCGAAGTTTGAACCGCATGGCGATCGTGTTCGCGGTGCCCGCTTTCTCCTCAGTCGCGGGTTCCCTGAAGACCAAATCGAAGCGGCGCTCGACGCTTTCTTCCAAATGCCTTGACTCCCGGCCATACACCATGCCGGAAATTGTCGTTGCGTTGATAGTTGGGTTGGGCTCTGCTCTGGTCGTTACGATCGGCCTCGCACAGTTTTGGCTGCGACCTGCCGTTCAGCGAGCCAAGCAAGAGGCGATTCGCGAATCGGAGCTTCGGGCGAATGCGGCCATCTTGCAAGCAAAAGAGTCGGCCCTCGAACAGCGAGAGCGACTTGAAGACGAGATTCGGCAGAAGCAGGCGTCACTCTCAAAGCAGGAAGATCGCTTGATTGCGCGAGAAGAAATGCTCGAGGGACGCAGAGGGCAACTCGATGAGCGAGAAGTCTCCATCGCCGCGATGAGCCGATCCACCCAAGCAGCCGCAACAAGTATTGCCAGTAAGTACGAGGAGATCGAGGCGGAGTTGCAGCGCATCGCCGGTTTGACCCGGGAGGACGCCCGGGAAGTCATTCTCAACCGGTTTGAGAGTGAATTCGCCGAGATCGGCGTCAAGAAGGCGAAGCAGTTCGAGGTCGATGCGCTGGCAGATGCCGATCGGCGAGCCAAACAGACCGTACTCGACGTCATCCAACGCTCCGTCGTCGATTACGTCACCGAGGCAACGCTTGCCGTCGTCGAGCTTCCCAGCGAAGACATGAAGGGCCGAATCAGCGGTCGTGAGGGACGCAATATCCGCGCCTTCGAACAGGTCACTGGCGTGGATTTGATCGTCGATGAGACTCCGGAAGCCGTTGTGATCTCCTGTTTCGATCCGGTTCGTCGGGAGACCGCTCGCCTCGCGTTGATGAACTTGATGGTGGACGGCCGGATTCATCCTGGCCGGATCGAGGAGCTTTACGAAAAGGCACAGCAGGAAGTGGATCGAATGATCAAGGACGCCGGCGAGCGGGCCTGCGATCGAGCCAACGTTCATGGACTGCACCCAAGGGCAGTGGAAGTCTTGGGGCGACTCCGTTTCCGTACAAGCTACGCCCAGAACGTGCTCGATCATTCAGTCGAGGTTTCCCGACTCTGCGGCAATCTGGCCGCGGAGCTTGGCTTAAGCGTCGAAGTGGCCAAACGGGCGGGGTTGCTGCACGATATCGGCAAGGCGCTGGGTCCTGAATGGGAGGGTCCCCATGCCTTGACCGGGATGGAGTTCTTGCGTGGCCTAGGCGAGAAAGAAGTTGTGCTGAATCCGGTCGGCGCCCACCATCACGAGATCGAACCCGAGACGCCGGAAGCACAACTGGTGATCATCGCCGATACCATCTCCGCCGCTCGACCAGGGGCACGCCGTGAGAATCTGGAGAACTACGTGAAACGGTTGACCGCCCTTGAACAACTGGCAAACTCCTTCCCGGGCGTCGAGCGATCCTATGCCCTCCAGGCGGGCAGAGAGATCCGGATGATCGTCAAGCCTGAGGAACTCGACGACTTGGCGGCGATGCGACTGGCCAATGACGTTGCGAAACGAATCGAGGCGGAGATGGAATATCCCGGCCAGATCAAAGTGACGGTCATCCGGGAGACCCGGGCAACCGACATTGCGAAATGAACCGATAGCGACCCCGGGCACGTTGATTGAATACTGTATCTATGGATGTCGAGCGTAAGGAGATGTTAACGCAGCTTCGCAGGCGGCATGCCTCGCTCAAGGGGAAGTTCATCGCCGAAGCCTCGCCACCTACCACCTTTGGAAGTCCTTCGCATGTGCCAATTCCATAACACCATTTCCTCTCCTATCGGCCCTCTGACCACCGTGGTCGACGATGACGGGGCCGTCACGGCAATCCACTTTGGCGAATATGAGCCAGCCAAGAGCCAGAAGTCACCCGATCGCACGGCATTGGTGGATGGCCAGTTGGCGGAGTATTTCGCAGGATATCGGAAGTCATTCGATCTCCAATTGAAGCCCAAGGGGACGGAGTTTCAGATGAAAGTCTGGGCACAATTGGTGGCGATTCCGTTCGGGGAAACCCGGTCCTACGGGCAATTGGCGGCGGCGCTGGGGAACCCTGGCGCATCGCGCGCGGTAGGTCGCGCCAACGCCACCAATCCGATCGCGATCGTGGTCCCCTGCCATCGGGTGATCGGCGCCAACGGGACCCTGACCGGCTATGGGGGTGGATTATCCATGAAAGAAGCGCTCTTGGATCTTGAGCGCGGAGCGTCGGGGCGTCTGTTCTAGGCTGTGCCTAACGCTTGATCTGATCCCGCCAGGAGTTGTGCAGCTCCCTGATGATCGCGCGGACCTTGGCCATCTCTGGCCAGTTGTCGGGCTGGCGGAACGGATTGTCGTACATATAGGTTCGATAGGAGCCCATTGATGCGAACTCCGCGACCATGCAGATTCCGTCTGAAATATCCGCCTTGCGACCGGGGAGCGACTCGAAGTCCGGTAAGTCCTTGATCCCATTGGCGACCATGAACTTCCAAAATGCCGCCCACCCTTTCGCAGGTTCCTTCAGTTCCAGGAGGTAGTTCTTGGCCTTCCAGTCCGTGCGGGTTGGGATCAACGGCTGGATCCACCAGGCGCGCCACTTTCCGGCTTCCTGGCGAAACCGGTAACCCTCCAGGTAGGTGATCCCGAAGCCCTCCCATACTCGAATTTCGGTGACGCCCGGTGGCAGGACTTTCCTTTGGAGATCCTCCAATTTGCTAATCTTGCCGCGACCGCGGATCGTTTGGGAATCGGAATCGATCCCGAAGAAGATCGAGGGCCAGGAGGTATCGGGGATGCTGAGCTTCGGAGCGATGGGCGCGGTTTTCTGGCCGAGGATCATGGCGGAGAAGAGGAGCGTCAGGTTCATTTTCTTCGGGGTGTCGACCTCCCTCGACCAAATGGGAAGACGCTTCAATCGCCTCTCCGTTACGCGGGTCGCCTTAGCCGAGCTTCTTGCCGTCGACGGTGACCGTTTCCTTGATCGCCTTGGAAGCGATGCAGAACCACTTCCCACCCTTTTTGACGTAGGAACCGGTCCAGCTGGAGTCGACCTTGAGGACAGCGGTCTTCTTCATGTCGGTGGGATTTGTCATCGTGGCATCGAGAATGAAGTGCTCGGTCGTCGTGGCCTTGTCGCCCGTAAGCTTGATACTGTCGATCGTCAGTTTGACGTTGTTGACAGTCTTTAGTGCAGAGACATTGGCTCTCATGGCCTGAATTGTCTGTTCGCGGTTGCGGATCGTCCCCCGTGTGTCGGTGTCTTTGAAGTCGGCGGTGAAGTTGGCCTTGATCACCGATTCCACTTGGGTGAGGTTCTTCGCTTTGATCGCATTGGTGTAGATCAGCAACTGTTTCTGAATGGCCGCTCTGACTTCGGCGGGTGATTCGATGGCGATTGCGGCCGCAACGAGGCCGAGAGTGAGCACGATCGGGGCGAATTTCATATCAAGCTTATGATAGTCGCTTTTCCCTTGGCCGGGGGGAAGGAAACGGATCAAGCTGGAGTCCCAATCGGCTATTCTCACGGGAGTTTGCACTATAAGATTCTGTTTTTGGGAGACGTCGTCGGCAAGCCAGGTCGGACGGCCGTAAAGGAAGGCTTGCCCAGCCTGTTGGAGATGTACCAGCCCCTGTTTACGATCATCAACGGGGAGAATAGCGCGGGCGGAGTCGGCATCACCCCCGAAATCGCCGAGGAGCTGTTTCGTCAGGGCGCGGATGCGATCACTCTCGGCAACCATGCGTTCAACAAGCGCGAGATCTCGGGTTATTTCGAAACGGGTAAGCCCATCGTGCGTCCATCCAATATGCCAAGCATGGTGCCGGGTCGAGGACTCGTAACCGTGGAAAAGGATGGTATTCAGTTGGCGGTTATGAACGTGTGCGGCCGGGTCTACATGGAATCATACGACGATCCCTTTGCGGAGGTGGATCGGCTGTTGGAGTCCCTTGAGACGAGGCATCGTTTCCTGGACTTCCATGCGGAAGCCACCAGCGAAAAGATCGCAATGGGTTGGCATTGCGATGGACGGATGACCGCCGTCGTGGGCACCCATACTCACGTTCAGACAGCGGATGAGACGATTTTGCCGGGCGGCACCGCCTATATCACCGATGTGGGGATGTGCGGACCGGTTCGAAGCGTACTGGGAATGGATCGAGAGATAATCCTGCAACGATTTAGGACAACGTTGCCGCAGAGATTCGAGGTTGCTAAAGAACCTGGTGTAATCTGTGGGGTGGCGATTAGCGTCGAAAGAGATACGGGTACGGCCGTCGGGATCGAAAGGATCCGCTTCGGCGAGGAAGCGTGACGATGAGCGGAGGTTCGAAATTGAACAAGATTTGGATGACGGGATTGGCGACGGTGGCGGCGGCTACCGTCTTCGCACAGACGCCGGTGGTGATCTACACGCCGGTCAAGGTAATCAAGGACCAGAATATTGGGCTCAAGTCCTGGGGTAGCGGCACGGCCAGTGAAACCGACGAATTGGCCTATGAAGGCGCTCACTCCGTTCGCATTTCGACGCGCAACTATTTCGCCGGTGGTCTGATGCAGTTCAACTCGGCGATCAGTTTGGGTGATCGCTTTGGCGACAAGAGCAACATGCTGCGAATCGTCTATCGCGCCGCGGATTCGACAACCATTCTCGGTGGCGGACGAGGTCCTGGCGGTGGCCCGGGTGGCGGCGTGGCCGGTCCGGGAGCGGGGGGCCTTGGCGGTGCCGGAGGAGGCAAGGCCGGTGGAGGCGCCGCCGGCGGTGGAGGCTTTGCTGGCCCCGGCCAGGGACTTGGCGGTGGAAAGGGCGGCGGACAGGGTCCTGGTGGCTTTGGCGGTCCGGGCGGCCAGACGGCAGCTCCGCAAAAGCTCCAGAACATTCGGGTCATCGTCACGACAACCGACGGCAAGAAGAGCGAAGCCTATATTCCCGTGGCGACGAACTCTTCGGGCGATAAAGGCTGGCGAACCGTTGCCGTACCCCTGCAGGCGATCAGCGGCTTCGACAGAACGAACAAAGAGGTCAAGGAAATCGGCTTCGCCGGAGATGTACCCACGACGTTTTACATTGGCGATCTGCGAGTGCTCAACGACACCACCCCGATCAGCGGTGAACCGAACGTTCGTGAACTCAACTTGGCTTTGGGCGACTTCGTGAACTTATCCGCTAACGGATACGGAGGATCGAGCATCCTCAAGTACACGTGGGACTTCGATGACAAGGATGGTATTCAAGAGGATTCTATCGGTCAATCGATCAAGCGCCAGTTCCGCAAGCCGGGCAACTATACGATCACTCTGACGATTGTCGACGTCTTCGGCCTCAAGAAGCCCTATTCGACGACGATCAAAGCGAAGGTCAACCCTTAACAACCTCGCTTATGAAGCGGAGGCGGGTTTGCCGCCTCCGCTTTTTTTGTGCCAGTAGGCACCTAGAAATTCTCGAGGCAATGCCTTACACTACGCGAGGGTGAGGGCCTGGCTGGCGGATATTCGCGGCCAGGAGGATTCGAGAGGGCGTTTTGGACACCGTAGTTGATTCCGTCTGCCGATTTGGGTTCATGCAGGAAGAAGAAGTTGTCGACCTGGCCAAGAATGGCCATAGCGGCGCAACTGAATTTCTCATCACCCGCTTTCGCCCGCTCGTCGAGAACAAAGCGAAAGCCTATTTCATGATGGGAGCGGACCGGGAAGACGTGATCCAGGAAGGGATGATCGGCCTCTATAAGGCGATCCGGGACTTCCGATCGGACCGGCTCAATCGCTTTCGGCCCTTTGCGGAACTGTGCGTCACCCGTCAAATTATCACCGCGGTCAAAACGGCAACAAGACAGAAGCATGTTCCTTTGAACGGGTACGTTTCGCTCAACCGCTCGTACCAATCGGAATCCTCGGACAACAACTTGATCGACGTCTTGCCTGACGGCGGTACCGACAATCCAGAGCAGCAGCTGCTTGGCGGGCGAATTCCCAAGAACCTGAATGAGGTCATGTCAAACGTCCTCAGCGACCTGGAGCGCAAAGTGCTCGGGTGTTACCTCGAAGGAATGAGCTACCGGGAGATGAGCGACCGGCTGGTCTGCCATCCAAAATCGATCGATAATGCCCTTCAACGAGTGAAACGCAAGATTGGCTCTCTCTTGAAAGAATAGGGCGACCCCTTGGCATTAACACGCGTAATCTCTTATAGTTAGGTAGGTAATTCTCTAGCGGTACAATTTGGACCGACCCTACACCTAGGGCCCCACTATAAAACCTGCCGGAAGAAATCAAGGACTAAGGTATGAGAATAGCATTGTGCAGTCGGGAACCCCTTGTTGGTGAAGCGCTGGGAAGCTTGTTGAGCAATGAGGGCAATTTCGACGTTGTGGCTCGCGAAGCCTCCCCTCGAGCGTGCCTCAGCGCCGCCAAGGACCAGCGTGCCCAGATCATCGTGTTGGATGGCCATGGTCTTCAACCCAATGACGTGGAGTTCTTCATGGGAGCTCGCGCATATGGGGACTTTGGTATTATATTGATCGGCAGCGATGAATACGCGGATAGCACCGATCATAATATCGATGCCGTGATCGACCGGGACAACGGAGCGACGGCCCTGTTTCGAGCGGTTAGGGACGTCGGTGCTGCGTTCGTTCGGTCACCAGCCGGAAAGGTTCGCGAACGACGGTCCAACTACGGCAACGGCATCGAGTTGACTCGTCGGGAATATGAAGTTGCCTCCTTGGTGGGCAAGGGATTCTCGAACCGTCGCATCGCGGCGGTTACCGGCCTGCGAGAGCAGTCGATCAAGAACCTGGTGAGCGTCATCATGCGCAAGCTGAAGTGCGAAAACCGGGTTCAAGTCGCCTTAAGGCTGACATCGGCTTCGATCGCTTCTGAGAGCAACTGATGCGGGCGAGGGTCTTCACGGCCCTTGCCCTCATTCCTCCCGTACTCGCGGCGGTGTTTTGCACCGACGCGTGGCCGATTCTTGGACTCTGCATTCTCCTCACCTTTCTGGCCGCCAGTGAGATAAATCGGCTCCTCAAGGGTCGCTTCGCCGTGGTTGGGGCTTTCCTCTGGATCACTTTGGCATTCGCTTCTAGCTGGTTCAAGGCCGATCAGAAACTCGACTACAAATATCTTTGCGTCGCGGGGACGGTAGCGCTGGCCATCGGCATCCTTGCCGCTCGAAGGGCGGCGAGGCACCAAAGTTCGAGTCCATTGCTCGACATGTTGGCCGGGGGTTGGGTCGCGGGACCGATTTGTGCCATCTTGGGATTACACGGCTTAACGGCGGGAGCAACCCCCCCTTGGTTCAGACTGGAAATGCCGCTGCTGCTCGCCATTGTGCCGCTGTGGGCCGGCGACACGGCGGCGATTTTTGCGGTCAAGGCATTTGGCAAACATCCCTTGGCTCCCGAGATCTCCCCAAAGAAGACGATCGAGGGTGGGGTGGCCAACCTTGTGGCATGCATGCTGGCCGCCTGGGGCCTGGGGACCTGGCTGCAGATTCCCGTCGTGCCTTCTTTACTTTGTGGAGCCGCCGCAGGGGTTTTCGGCCAATTGGGTGATCTCTTTGAAAGTTGGGTCAAACGTCGGGCCGATCTCAAAGACAGTGGCGCCCTCTTGCCTGGGCATGGCGGGATCATGGATAGGATCGACAGCATTCTCTTCACCGCGCCAGTTGTCTCGATGATCCTCCTGTTCTGGTCGACCTCTGGGTAACCTCGTTCTTCATGCCCGCCATCGAGACCCAACAACTCCGCAAGGTCTACGTCTCCCACAAGAAACAGCCCGGCATTTGGGGTGGGATCAAAGGGCTCTTCTCCCGCGAGAATGTCGAAGTGGAAGCCGTCAAGGGAATCGATCTTTCGATCGAGCAAGGAGAACTGGTAGGTTTCCTCGGCCCCAATGGCGCAGGGAAGACGACAACGCTGAAAATGCTCAGCGGCATCCTCTACCCCTCCTCCGGCGAGGCGACGGTGCTCGGATATCGGCCCCAAGATCGAAAAGCCGAGATGCTCCGCCAAATCTCGCTGGTGATGGGGAACAAGATGCAGCTGTGGTGGGATCTGCCCGCCTGGGACAGCTTTGTCGTCCTTAAGGAACTGTATGAAGTCGATGACGCGAAGTTCAAGCGCCGATCCGAATTCCTGATCGAAACGCTGCAACTCACCGACAAGATCCATACCCAAGTGCGCAAGCTTAGTCTCGGCGAACGCATGAAGTGCGAACTCGTCGCGGCGCTGCTCCACTCTCCCAGGGTCGTATTCCTGGATGAGCCGACGATTGGTCTCGACGTGGTGAGCCAAAAGCGCATTCGCGACTTTCTCAAAGACCTGCATCGCGAAGACAACTGCACCGTGATCTTGACCAGCCACTACATGCAAGACGTCCAAGAACTCTGCGAGCGGGTGGTGGTCATCGACCAAGGCTCCCTTATCTTCGACGGATCGCTTGACAACCTCTCGTCCACTTTCTCCGATTTTAAGCGGATTCGACTGACCTTTCGGGAATCGCTTCCCCTCGATCGAGTGGAGGGCTACGGGAGAATCGTCGAGCATTCGGACTCGGCAACGGTTATCGAGATTCCAAGACAGGAGACCGCCGCCGTCGCTACCAGGCTGTTGCAAGAATTGCCCGTGGAAGATGTTGCCATCGAGGAGGTTGAGTTCGACGAGGTTATCCGGGCGCTGTTCTCGCGAAATGATTCACGTGAAACATCTTCGGACTAAGCCTTTAAGGTACCCCTGGTAAAATCTGCCCAACTTTCACGACAGGAAAGGGAGGATTGAAGATGAGTCAGGATTTTCCGACGCGCTATGACGCGTCACTCGTAGAACAGAAGTGGTACCGCGCCTGGGAAGAAGCCGGCCTCTTCCAGCCAGAGCCGGATTCGACGAAGGAAAAGTTCGTCATCACGATTCCCCCGCCCAATATCACTGGCTCCCTCCATATGGGCCATGCCTTGTGCTATTCCATTCAGGACCTGGTGGGCCGATATCAGCGGCTGAAAGGCAAGAACGTACTCGTCCTTCCCGGGCAAGACCATGCCGGCATTGCCACCCAAAGCGTCGTCCTTAAACAACTGAAAAAGGAGGGCAGAAACGCGGTCGACATGGGCCGGGAGAAGTTCGTGGAGCGAGTATGGGAATGGCGCAAGGAAAGCGGCGACACCATCATCCATCAATTCCGAAGACTCGGACACGCCTTCGACTGGTCTCGGTCCCGCTTCACCCTGGATGATGAGTATGCCCAGGCCGTCCTGAAGGTCTTTATCGACTGGTTCGATCGGGGGCTCATCTATCGCGGATTGAGGGTGGTGAACTGGGACCCCGTGCTCAAGACCAGCGTGTCCGATATCGAAACGGAGCGCAAAATCACTAAGGGAAAGCTCTATTACATCCGCTATCCCTTCGCCGACGGGTCCGGTGACATCTTCATTGCCACCACCCGCCCCGAGACCATGCTTGCCGACGTGGCGGTGGCAGTTCATCCCAGCGACGTGCGCTACAAGGACAAACTCGGGAAAACCCTGATTCTGCCCTTGATGAACCGGGAAATTCCTCTCATTGCCGACCTTTACCCAGATCCTGACTTCGGAAGCGGCGCGGTGAAGATCACTCCTGCCCATGATCCCAACGATTACGAAGTGGGGGTCCGGCACAATCTCCAAATGCCGGTCGTGCTCGATGAATCGGCAAGAGTGAATGAGTTCGGTGGGGTCTATGCCGGGTTGGACAGGTACGAAGCCCGTAAACGCATCGTGGCGGATCTGGACGAGCAGGGTTTCTTGATAGAAATCAAAGAGCATGAGATTCCCTTGATCGTGAGTGAGCGCTCCGGCGAGGTCATCGAGCCCTTGCTGCGAGAAGAGTGGTTCGCCAAACAGACAGAGCTAGCCAAGCCGGCCATCGAAGCCGTTCGGGCAGGCAAAGTGAGTTTTGTGCCTGATCGTTACCAGAAGATCTTCTTGGATTGGATGGAGAATATCCGCGACTGGAATGTCAGTCGCCGTCTTTGGTGGGGCCATCGGATTCCGGTCTATTACGCCGAAGATGGCTCGTCAGTGGCTGCCCTGAGTTTGGAGGATGCCGAGAGAAAGTCGGGCAAGAAGATCGTCGAGCAGGATGACTACGTGCTGGATACCTGGTTCAGCAGCGGCCTCTGGCCGTTTGCCACTTTGGGTTGGCCGGAGCAAACGGCGGACCTTAAAGCCTTCTACCCAACCAATCTGCTCGTCACCGCCCAGGAAATCCTCTATCTTTGGGTGGCCAGGATGATCATGATGGGCCTGGACTGCGCCAAGGACATCCCGTTCGACCAGGTCTACATCTATGCGACCGTTCTTACCGAGGATGGCAAACGCATGAGCAAGAGCCTCGGCACCGGCGTCGACCCAATGGAAGTGATCGACAAAGTCGGGGCGGATGCATTGCGCTTCACTTTGCTCAGCCAGACCGGTTACAACCAAGACATCCGCTATAGCGAAAGGCGGACGGAAGACGCCAGAAACTTCTGCAACAAGATATGGAATGCCGTCCGATTCGTGCTGCTGAATGTAGAGAAAGCGCCGGAGCGGCCCGTCAAGTTCGAGGATGTGGATCTATGGCTCCTGAGCCGCCTGCACGCGACCGAGAAGCTGGTGGGCGAAGCCTATGAAGCCTATGATAACCAGGCCGCGGCCCAGGCCCTCTACAAGTTCTTCTGGTCCGAACTCTGCGACTGGTACATCGAAGTTGCCAAGCCACGCCTGAGCGAACCACTCAAGCGAGACGTGCCCCAATGGGTGCTCATCACTTGCATCGAGGCGTTTTTGGCGATGCTTCACCCGATCATGCCCCACCTCACGGAGGAGGTCTACTCGCATCTTCCCATCGCCCACAAGGCGCCGTTCCTCATGGCTGCTTCTTGGCCAACACTGGAAGATGCGTTTGCCAATCCTGCCGTCGAAAGCAAGATCGAACGGGTCTTCGAGATCACCCGCTCCCTTCGCGCCCTGCGTGCGGAACTTGGTTTGGCCGCCATGAAGCCCCTCCCAGAGGCCTATTATGAAGGAGATCTCGGAAGCGGCGAAGCCGTCCTGCGTTCCCAGGCCTGGATCGAGTCCCTGATCCCTGGTCGGCCCAGCGATGGGAAGTTCATCTCCACAACCGTCATGGGCGTGGACTTGCACTTGCCAATCGGAGACTTGGTGGACATGGAGAAGGAATGCGCCCGACTGGTTCGGGAGGAGGAAAAGGTCGCGGGAGATCTGAAGAAACTTGAAGTGCGGCTATCGAACCCGGACTTTGTCTCCCGAGCCAAGCCCGAGGTCATCGAGCGGGATCGGGCGCTGGTGGAAGAACTGCGTTCCAAGTTGGCGAAGTTCGGCGAGCGCAAGAAGCTCTTCGGCTGCTAATCCACCCTTCGCATTTCGCAAATTGAATAGGACTTATCGGGCGTCTTGGCGATAGGTCCTATTCAGTTCCGCCCTCATCGTTGGGTAGCCGCAACGCCGTTGCTTGAAATGTCGTATAGTAAACATATGTCTACTGTACAGGCAACTCTGTTCGATCTGCCCAGTCAGCCGGTACCAACCCAGCTGGGCCGAACCTTCGTGAGGTCGATCGAAGTGGGCAGCATTCTCATTCCTACCAAGGGCCGATTGGCCGATTACGACTTCTCTCTCAACCCCTATCGCGGCTGCGGATTCGGATGTAATTACTGCTATGCCGCCAACTTTGTGCCAGACGACGTGCGGCGCAACGCTTGGGGTGAATGGGTCGAGGTTAAGGCGAATGCCCTCCAGGTTCTGAGCCGACAACGCGATTTGGGCGATGCCCGGATCTACATGAGCTCGGTCACCGATCCCTATCAGCCCTTGGAGGCCCATACCTTGCTGAGCCGAAGCCTGTTGGAACACTTGGCCGATCGTCGGGAGCAGCCGCGAGTGGTTATTCAGACCCGGGGACCTCTCGTCACCCGCGATATCGACGTTCTTCGCCGCCTTCGTCACTTGAGAGTCAACGTAAGCGTCACCACCGACCGCGACGAGATTCGGAAGCGATTCGAGCCGAGCTGCGCCAGCATTGAACGGAGGCTCGATGCCATTCGCCAGCTTAAACAGGCGGGCATCAAAGTGGGAGTCTGCATCTCGCCGATGCTACCGATCGACGATCCCATCGCCTTTGCCCGAACTCTTCGTGATTTGAATGCGGATCGCTATGCGACGGGCTACTTCCACTCGTCAGATCGGCTCTTCGCCAGCGGAACTGGACCCGCGGCAATGCAATTGGCAAAGGACATGGGTTGGACGCGGTCCCGCTTTGAACGCACCCGTCAGATTATCGAGCGATTGATTCCGAAGTTCGCCGACGGGGCACCCGGATTCGGACCCGAGTAGGATATGCTCCCGCCCAGCATGTATAGAACTCGCACGGGCGGATTCGCCATCGGTTTTCGGCGTGGATGGAGCGATTGGCAGAAGAACCTGGACTCGCTGATCGCCTGGACCAAGGCCCAAGACCTAACCGTGATCGATCTCGGTCGAGATGGTGATACCGCAGGCAAAACGGTGGTGAACGCCGGTCTTCACGTGGGTTCGGTGGACCTGGCGGAATGGCAGGGAATGATCTCGCCCGACAAGATGAAGCGCAAAGACGCCGTTCAACGCAACGCCGCCTACATCGAGGCGTGCGCTGCCCATGGCATCAAGAACCACTTCCTGGTGATGCTGCCCGAGGATCCTGGCCTGCCTCGAAGCGAGAACTTCGGCTACATGGTCGAGAGCGTCAACGAGCTTTCTGGCAACCTTGAAGAGTTCGGAGCCTGCTTGGTCATCGAAGGTTGGCCCGGACCCGGCGCGCTTTGTTGTACTCCGGAGGGATATCGCGCTTGTTTCGAGCAGTGCCCGTCGAAGACCGTCGGTGTGAACTATGACCCTTCGCATCTCGTGCGAATGGGAATCGATCCTATTCGATTTGTTGAAGAATTTTCCGATCGCGTTTATCACATCCATGGGAAGGACACCGAGATCGTCCCGGAGGCCGCCTACGAATACGGCACCGAGCAGCCCGCGACATTCGCGAAGAGCCATGGCTTTGGCTCCATGCACTGGCGCTACACGATTCCCGGCCACGGTTGCGTAAGGTGGACACGCGCCTTTCAGATCCTCGAGGCCAATGGCTACCAGGGAGCGGTGTCGATTGAGTTGGAAGATGAAAACTTCAATGGATCCGAAGCTGGAGAAAAACAAGGCATCCTCTCCGGCTCAGCATTCCTCGCGAGTTGCTAGAGTTCAGAGAATCGACTTTTCTTTGACCATGAAGTAGTAGTTCACAAGGGCCGAAGCCAAGTCTTGTGGCTCTGCCTCCAAGCTGTGGATCCGAGCCGTGGACAACGCTACACCAGCATCTCGACGGTCCTTTTGCAGCAGCATGGAAGCCGCCCTCACGTACATTCCACTGGGCTCATCCAATGGCGCATTGGCCGCCTCATTCAGTCGAGGGTCAGACACTCGGGCTACCAAAACCAGGTGGCGACG
>JADZBW010000411.1 GCA_020851885.1 Fimbriimonadaceae bacterium
CGATACCCGGTTCAACCTCGATGTGGAACCAATCGCCTCGCGCAGGGTCGATATCCACGTCGCGTCGATTTCGGGTCAAACCCAAGGTTAACGACCCCAGAGTTCCATCCTGCTGGATGAAGCCGGTCGTGCTGGTGGTTTTCAGCTCGCCGGTCTTGATGCCCTCGTAGCGCATGGCCACACTCGCGCTGATATCGTCCGTCATCTGACGGCCCAGGCCAATGGTCGCCCCGGTTCGGCGCTCCGTGTAGATATCGTCTTCCGTTGGCGTGGAGTTGTTGCCGAAGCCACTTCCCTGGAAGCGGTAGAGCAAGCGGCTGTAGATCGAGAAATTGAGGGCGGTACCTCGGTGATCCATGAATGGATTGCCGTAATCCAGATCGATGCTCGGACCACCGCCCCTGGTCCCCTGCAGTAGGTTTACGCCAATGGATTGGCCGGAACCTCGGAAGTTCGTGTCGGTCAGTTTAAGCGTTCCTGCCAAGCTGCTTCGAGGATCCAATTGCAGGCCGACTCCAAAATTGCCGGTCTGCCCTTCTTTCAAGTCGGCGATGAGGTCCAGCTTTCCTGGCTCAGGCTGATTTTCAATACTGCGTACATTTTCGAACCACTGGGTCCCGAAAAGTCGGCGGAGATCGCCGCCCCAGCGATCGGCTTTGAATGGCTCGCCGGCACGGGTGCGGATCATCTTCTTGAGGACGCTCAACTTCGTCCGCGTATTGCCCTGGACGGAGACGGAATTGACGACCACTTCCATGATCGAAATGCTGATCGTTCCCGGAGATTCGGCAAGGGGCTTGAAGTCTTCGACATCGCCGAAGAGGCCCTTGCTCTTATAGAGGTCTCGAATTTTCGTCACGCTGGAAGCGACCGTCTTGGTATTGAAGATCTTGCCGACTTCGACATCCAGCTGCTTGAGGATTTCCTCGGTCTTGATGCCCTTATTGCCGACCACGCGAATTTCCTTCACGACTGGCCACTCTTCGACTTGGACCAGCACGTCGCGATTTGTATCGTCCACCGCCTGAGCCCGGACATCGACCGCCGAGAAGAACCCGAGGTTCTCAAGCGTGGCCTTATCCGTATCCAGCGTTGCCTGCACGTAAGTCTGACCGACCTTCGTTCGCATGGCGGCGAGAATCGCCTCGGTGCTCACTTCCTTGTTGCCTTTGACCGTGATATTCCGAATCACGGCGGTCTGGGCGTTCGCCAGCACCGTTAGCAAGGTGAGCAGCGCAATTGCGCAAATCCGTATGTTCAATCTTCCTCCTGACCCCCGCATTCCGTTCGTGGAACGCAAGGGACCCGCGCGGTTGTTCCGATCACCGAACTTTACCTCCGTCGGGCCATCCATGGTCATTGCTGGACCACCAAAGCCTTAGAAGTCCGAGGGACGGTCTCGTTTCGCTAGACTGCCTTTGAGGCGTCTTGAGCTTCGTGGTCAAGGCGCTTAGAATCGGAATCCATATTCGACTCCGATCTTCCATGGGCGGAATTCGTCGGTGCCAAGGATGAAGTTCAGGCGTTGGCGGTCGTTCCGTGAGCCGAAGCGCAGTCGATACGAGAGCCTGAGGTCGTACTTCAGTGGATAGGCCGAGTTGATCTTGCTAACCTGGCGACTTCCTGAGAGCATGAGGTTGCGACCCAGTGCCTTGCCGAAGGAGATTGTGGCGCCATCGAGCGCGTTGATATCCAAGGTTAGGTAATCCAACTTGAATGCGTTGGCGATCTGCGACGTGAAAGGATCCAAGAGGTAAGGCACCGCGATCCCGAGGAAAGCCTCTCGGAATTGTGATTCGGCATTGCCGCTTTGAAGGCCGCCCGCCAATCCCTGGATCAACTGAACCTGTCCAAGAAGGGCGAAAATTTCCTCTTGAGTGAGTTCAGGAGGATCGCTGGTAGCCACCATGACGAGGCCGGAGTCTTGGAGGAGATCGCCCTTGACGTCGAGGGTCACGCCGTATCTTTGGGCAGATTGCCCAAATCGGGCAGCGACGACCTGAGTCTTCCCCTCGATTTCGACGTCGAGACGAGCGTTGGAAACTCCGTCTTTCAGCGAGAATGTCGGTCGGATGCTTCCACCTTGTTCAAGGGTCACGCGAGCCGTGGGAAGCCGAAGCAGTCCCTTCTGGACCTTCAGCAGAGCATTAATGTCGAGATCGTTGAAGGTGCCGGCGATGGTTCCCTGGCCCAGCATATCGATGTCCGCCGACGAACTCTTGAATCGCGCCAGGTTCAGAGTTCGAAGAGTGATATCGAATTCTGGGCTATACGCCGGTATCGCGGTATCTTGCGAGTCCGCCAGCGTGCTCGGCATCTGCAGGAATGTGTTGCCGAGGTCGACATTTCCTTTGATACTCGGCTTGCCAATGGTTCCGGCAAATGCCAACTCC
Organism: Fimbriimonadaceae bacterium; assembly: GCA_020851885.1. GTDB lineage: Bacteria > Armatimonadota > Fimbriimonadia > Fimbriimonadales > Fimbriimonadaceae > 55-13. The sequence continues at coordinate 2,394 of JADZBW010000411.1, forward strand.
CCACCGAGGGTGACGGCAATCTGCCCATCTTTGCCGATCTTCATCTTTAGGGCGAAGGCATCGGCCGAGAGTCGTCCAGAAACCACCGAGTCCAAGAACTCATCGAAGGAATCTGCGTTGAGAAGTTGCTCGAGCGGCGGAAGGTCCGAGTTCGCCACTCCATGCAAACTACCGCCGAAATCGCTCTTCGCATCAAATTTCAGATCGACTTTGTCATGAAGAAAACTCCCTTTGAGAAAGACGTCCGAGAACGATTGCGATCCGGAACGAATTCCGAGTTTCTTGGCGTTGAGTTCGACATCGCCGCTGATGCCCAGATCGTCTCGAGTTCCGCTGACGCGCAACAATCCGGTCAGCATGCCCGAACTCTTGGCCGGATCGAACAGGGTGGGTCTTGAGCCTAAATTGGGCTCGATTCGAGGGTCCAGCAAGGTGGCGATATTCTGCTGCAGGCGCAGCGTCCCTTCGATGGGCGAACCGGTAGGAATGGTTGCGGGGAAGGCGAATGGCGCTTTGAAAGCAACGCTTGCCGTGTAGCCGCGGAAGTTGATGTTTCCATCAACCGACAGACCCTCATTGCCGTCTGAAATCAGAATGTTCGACAGATCAAAGTTGAATACTTTCGCCATTTCAGGCGCGGCACTGCCCCACGATATACCCCCCAACTCCGTTTGAGTGCTCGAAGCGGCGGAAGCGTGAATCGTCGGTGATTTCGTCAGGCCCTGAACGGTGAACAAGCTGACATCCACCTTCCCGGACCAATTGGCGAGGTCGACGTCGTAGAGCGCCAGGTATCTCAGGTCGAATCCATTCGCGCTCCCCTCCAGGTCGATGGCGCCGGATTCCTCCACCGTCCCTTTCGCATTGAGAGCGACGGGTCCGCCTGTCCAGGCCAGTGAGTCGATCGTCCAACTCTTGTTGCTTCGGGCAAAGCTCGCCTTGAGGTCTCCAGCCTTCTCCTCGCCCACTTTCAATGCTTCGAGGGTCAGCCCGCCATTAGCGATATCGGGGCTGGCGAAGGTTCCTCCCAAGTCGGCCGACAATCCCAACTGGCCGTTGGTGCGGTCCATCAAGCTCCGCAAATTGGGATTTGAAACATTCAGGTATGGCTTGATAATCTTGGAAAGATCGTTGATTTCCAGGTGGCGAACCCAGACATTTCCCTTGATCAGTTTGGACTCCAAATCGTAGGACATCCCCGTCAGGTCGATCGATGATCCCAAACCGCCAAGGTAGGCGTCGCCGGAGATTGTTCGCCCATCGGCGCGAATCTTCCAGTCCCCGTCGCCAATGAGGGTTTCATTGACCGTCACCTTCGCGATCTTGCCTTCACCCGAGCCGAGCTTGAACCCCTCCTGATCAAAGCTGATCCCCGCCTCGCCGCTGAACGAGCCTGAGACGTTCGTCCCGAGGTCCTTCGGCACAAAGTCGGCAATGCCCACTTTGTCCGCGGTGAAGTTGGCCTGGCCTTTCTTTTTGGTCAGGTCGTAGCTGAAGAAGCCCTCGACGCCACCACCTCCGGCAACGATGTCGATACCGTCAACCTGAACGATGTTGTTCTTGAGGGTAACAAGCGCGTTTGCCGAGTCCAACTGGCTGCCCAGCAAGAGAATGTCCTTGGCGGAGGCGCTCGTGGTGAACACAGGCTGCGAGAGGGTCCCGGCAAGCCGAGCGTCGGGCAGATCGATCGAGGCAAGGTAGTCCTCACCGAGAAAGTCGCTCAGTTGAACTCCCGTTGCTTGGAACTGCCCATCGAGCTTCCCAGACTTGAAGAACATGCTAAGGCGCCCCTGACCAACCGACGCTCCTTTGACCACGCGCATATCCTCGGCCACGACCTTTTGGAGATCTCCAAAGAACGAGGTGGTGATGATGGGTAGGGGTGTGCCGGTGACTTCTAAACCGAAGAGTTCACCGGTACCTCGGTAGTTGGGCTTGCTCAGCGTTCAACCAATCTGGGCTTCAAAGCGGCCGATCCCCCGAAGGTCAGGGTCGATTCGGTAGAGGTCGATGCCCGATCCGACTGCATTCAGCGCCAGTCGTTGCGAGGCTAACTCATAGGTTCCGTGCGCCGAGATCGATCCTGCTTTCGAGACCAGATAGGCTTGATCGAAGACGACTCGTCCCTTCTCCAGTCGAGCGGTCACTCGGATGCGGCCATCGTTCTCCGGCATGCGCGGACTCCATGCGTAGGCGCTTTCGGAGTCCACGCGCAGGTAGGCGATCGGGCTATCGACTTTGCCCGTCACCAGCACGTCGAGATCGGCCTTTCCGCGGAAACGATCGATACCCAGTCGCCTTGCCAAATCAGTGATCTTCAGTCGGGAGACTGAAAACGCGCCGTCGATTTGGTTTGATCGGGCGTTCCAGGAGAAGCGACCATCGACGTTGGAATCGCGCCATCGACCAGAATCCAGGCTCAATGCCAGCAAACCGTCACTGAAGTCCAACGTCGTGAACGGTTTCTGGAGGGCTTCTTTCTCGTAGGTCAACTGCTTCGCTTCGAGTTTGCCGTTGGCGCGGAGACCCGTTGGATTGCGAAAGGCCAGACGACCATCAAAGGCAATGGGGCCGTCCAAAGCGACCCGCGTGGGAAGCACAATCCTGATTGGTTTTGGGAGATCGCCCATCCCGTTGGAAGTCGCCTTCAAGTCTCCGTCGATCTCGAATCCATCTGCCCAGCGCGCGACTGCCTGGTAGGTGGCCCTGACGCCGCCGCTCCGGGCGATCACCTGTCCTTTGGCGCCGCCGGTATCGAGGACGCCCTCGAAGCTCGCCTCTTCGGCATAGTAATCCGACCCGTATCGAAGGCCTTGAAAATCGGCTCTTAGCTTCGAAGTGAACCGGGCGGATCCGTTGCTCGGCACGAAAAGCTCAAAGGGCCCTTGAACGGTCGCGGTCCGAGAATCGAGGTTGCGTAACTCTGGAACTTGCCGTCCTTCCTTGGTATCTCGAAAGACTCGGAACAGGTCCGCCAGTTCAAATCGGGCCGTCCTGCCTTTGATGCTGACCCCCTGCTTGGGCAGGTTTTGAATCTGCAACTGCAAATCGCCGCTTCCTTCGACGGTCGAGTTTCCCGATGCCAGCCACTTCTCCCCCGCTCCGTCCACCTGAAGGCCTTGGATCTGGACATTCCGAGCGAAACGGCCTTGGGCCCCCATTTCGACGTACTTGACCTTGGCCTGGTCCAGAGTCACCGAGTACGGGAAGTCACTCGGCGGGCCCTCTTGCTTTGGAAGGTAGTCGAGGATATCAAGACGGCCATCGGGACGCCGCAGGATGGTGGCGTAAGCGTTGCTTGCTTGAACGGTCGCCCGTTGACTCGCACTTCCGATCGTCGGCAAACCCTGGGCTTCGATGCGGTCGGCATAGACGAGAACGACGCCTCGGGGGTCCACGATTCTCGGCCTTACGACGGTGAGGTCTCCAGACTTCGTGCTGAAGACATACGAGTCCGCAGTGATCGTCACTTCGCCACCCGGTGAGCGATAGGCGAACTTCAACGGCACACCAGGATTGGCCAGGAATTCGGCACAGGCCAACAAGTGGGAGCCGCCCCAAAAGAGGAGGATCGCCACTGGCGCCAACAAGGTGGCGGTGCGGATCAAGGCGGACCAGAATTTCATTCGCCTACGAGTTAGACGCTACCCGATCGATCAGCGGTCCGCCCATTATGCGATTCGCCCTCAGCGAACCGTCAAAGCCTTGGCATCCAATCGGGCAATCCGGTCCGACATCACCTTCTTGCTGAAGTCGATGGCGTTATAGGAGCTTCGGATGAAGGGGCCGCTCGCGACGAATGCAAAGCCAAGTTCTTCCCCGATCGTCTCGTATTCTTTGAATTGGTCGGGGTGGATGTACTCGGCGACTGGCAAATGGCGCATCGTCGGCCTGAGATACTGGCCGATCGTCACTGCATCGACGCCGACGCTTCGCAGGTCCTGCAAGGTCTTGACGACTTCATCCTTGGTCTCACCCAGGCCCAGCATCATTCCCGACTTGGTGTAGATCGTGGGATCGATCTCCTTGACCAATTCCAGAACCTTGAGCGTGCGAGCGTACTTCGCTTGGGGCCGGACGATCGTGTGAAGGCGCTCGATGGTTTCGATGTTGTGGTTGTAGATCTCGGGATGAGCTTTGCAGACGATCTCGATGAGGTGCCGCTTCGCCTTGAAATCAGGGGTGAGCACTTCGACGATCGTGTCCGCGTTGGCGGCGTGGAGGGCTTCGATCGTCAGACTGACTTGGGATGCTCCCTCATCGGGTAGATCGTCTCGGGAGACGCTGGTGACGACAACGTGTTTAAGCCCGAGGTCCACGGCAACCTTCGCGACATCTTCGGGTTCGTGTGGGTTGAGCGGAAGCCCCTTGCCGACCTTGATCGCGCAGAAGCCGCAGCTTCGCGTGCAGGTATCGCCCAGGATCATGAACGTGGCGGTCTTCTTGCTCCAGCATTCGGGCAGGTTTGGGCATCGGGCGCTCTCACACACGGTGTGGAGGCTCTTGGTCCGCATCATCTGTTCGACCTCTTTGATCGTGTCGGGGCGCGGCAGGCGGATCGTCAGCCACTCGGGAAGTCGCTGGGTCATAGCCGATTATGACATTCGAGGCAAGCCGGGAGTAGGACGACGCTAGTTCCTCAAGGTCGAAACCACGGCTTGAAGCTTGTCCAATGGCGAAGTCCTGGCTCGTCCGCTGAAGACATCGTAATGGCGCGCCTCGATGCGATCGAGAATTCGGCTGTAGAGGATTCTGGCCATCCGAACGGATCTTTGGGCATAGATCGGCAGTAGAGGGATCCCGCGATCGGCCATCGCGTAAAAGGCCCGTGCCCGCGCGATTTCGAACCGCATCAGGTTGGCGAATGCGGCCGTCATCCTTTCGGCCCGGATATCTTCGACGGTAACCCCAAAGGAGGCCAGGTCTTCAAGGGGTAGGTAGAGTCGTCCACGACGGATATCTTCTCCAACGTCGCGCAGGAAGTTGGTGAGCTGCATCGCCTCACCCAACGCGCCAGCGGCGAGTTGGACAGCTCCAGTTTGAGGGGCGCCAAGCATGTCGCACATCATCTTGCCAACGGCGATCGCAGAACCTCGCATGTAGTGCCGCAGGTCTTCGTACTTCTCGTAGCGATCGACCTCGAGGTCCTGCTCCATGGCGTTGAGGAAGTGGATTGGCTCGTCGACGGAGTGGCCGCCCGAGCGCATGACGTCGCAAAAAGCGCGCATGGCTGGGTGGGTGGGCTTGACCCCTTCCATTCCGTTGAGCAACTGCAGCCTCCAATTTCGGAGGTTCGTCCGTTGGTCCTCCACCCTAAGTTCACCGGGATTATCGACCCATTCGTCGGGGATTCTGACGAAACCGTAGAGGGCGTGAACCTGTAGGCGGATGGGCTTGGGGAACCAGAGCGTAGCGAAGTAATAGGTGGCACCATACCGACGATGAATTCGGCGGCATTCGGCAAAGTCCGCCGGGCTCGCATAGGCGCTTTCCGATCCGTTGCCCGATTCCAAATCGCCCAGCGCGATCCCCATCCTGCGCTGCGTACGGGCCCATTGCGCGGTTTGGCGGCGATCCGCATCCTTCATTTTCGCATCCTCCGCATGTCCCATCGCTCGTTCACATCTTGGGTTCCTTGGACCAAGACTTCGAATCCCGATACGTCGCTTCGCGCTCTTTCCCTCAGTTCGTTTAGCTTCGCGGCAACGGCATCGCGGGTGCGATGGTTCAGATCCTCTCCCTGCTCGATCGGCGTTCCGAATGCGATAAAAGCTTCCGGGCGCTCATGCAAAGCCATCTCGTAATGGATCGCCACCGGGAAGATATGAGCGTCCGGAACCTTTCCGGCAACGGTCTCGAGCGATCTTCCAAAGGGCAAAAGGTCGGGGGGATAGTGCAGGCGTGCCTCCGCAAACAGCAAGAGCGACCTTCGTTCTTCCCGCATCAGCCGTATCGTGCGCTTAACGGTTCTCGCTCGGCGCGTCGGGTCGTTTACCGGATAGGGCATGCCTCCGATCTTGGCGAAAAGGGGGAAGGCATCGAACTCCTGAATCCAATCGACGGTGTGAAGCCCCAGTGCCTGGACAGCGTGGAACATGAGGTAGCCGTCGAACCACCCGTGATGGTTGGGCACGAGGATCGCAGGTGGTTGGATCTTCACCGTTGGGCGTTCCCAATAGACGGTGTGAAATCTTTGGCGAACGGATCGGCGGATCATCCGTCCGACCAAGCGTCCCGCAAGTCCCTCTTCTTGAGCGTTCAGAAGACTATTCGCCGCCTTCGTTAACCATCTGGCCGGCGCCGGCAGGAGCGCCCCCACCGGCGGCAATCTGCCGCGCCCGATCTTTGGCGGCATTGCCAACGCCACCGCCCGAGCCTCCGCCGAGGTTCTCACCTCCCGCGACGGGAGTGATCCCGCCAACGTTCGGCCCGAGGGGAGCGATGCCACTCCCAGATCCACCCGCTGGCGGAGTCGCTTGAGTTGTGGCGGCAGGTGGGGCAGCCTGCGCAGGCTCTGCAGGTTTACAAGCGGTCACCGCCAAACCCAGCGCCATCGCGAGTCCCCCCATCCAAAGAGTCCGACGAAGTATCGTTCCGACAGTCATAGTTGCGATCCTTGCTTTCACTTTACGCCAAAATGAGATCATGCTAGATCCCCGAGTGACGAAGCTCGCGCAACTCCTTTGCCGCCATTCACTACGCCTGACCCCGGATGACAAGGTCCTGATCCATGCTTTCGACCTTCCCGACGATTGCGTGGCGGAAGTCGTGAGAGTCGTCATGTCGACGGGCGCGCAAGCGGTGGTCCGCTTGGAATCGGGGCTGGTGCGCCGTCAGATCATGCATGGCTTGACCACGGAAAACGTGCGGACGATTGCGAATATCGAGAAGTACGAGATGGAGCAGATGACCGCCTACATCGCGCTCCGGGGCACCGCAAATCCGCTTGAGAATGCGGAAGCGCCCAGCGAGAATCTGCGCCTGTGGAGCAGGGAATACACGACGCCGGTCGTATTTGGGGTGCGAGTGCCGAAGACCAAATGGGTAGCCCTGCGGTGGCCGAATCCGGCGATGGCGATGGCGGCCGGGATGAGCACTCCCGCCTTCGAGGACTTCTACTTCCGAGTCTGCACACTGGACTATGCGAAGATGGCGGCGGCGGCCAAGCCCTTGGCCGAACTCATGATGAAGACGGATTTGGTGCGCGTGACCGCCCCGGGGACCGACTTCACGCTTTCGATCAAGGACATTGGGGCGGTTCCCTGTACAGGTGAGGCCAACATCCCGGACGGCGAGTGCTTCAGCGCGCCGGTAAAGGAATCGGTGAACGGCACGGTGCAGTTCAACACCGCCTCGCTCTATGAAGGCAAGGAGTTCAACAACATTCGGTACGTCATTAAGAATGGGCAGATCGTCGAAGCTTCTGCAGGCGGAAACACCGAGAAGCTGAACGAGATCTTGGATACCGATGCGGGCGCCCGTTACTTCGGAGAGTTCGCGATCGGTTTCAACCCCTACGTTCTCCATCCGATGAAAGACACGCTGTTCGATGAGAAGATCGCCGGGTCCCTGCACTTTACTCCTGGGAACTCCTATGACCCACCCGGAGGCAATGGCAACGTGAGCTCGATCCACTGGGACACGGTTCTGATCCAGAGACCGGAGTACGGCGGAGGCGAGATCTGGTTCGACGGGACGCTCGTTCGCAAGGACGGTTTGTTCGTGTTGCCGGAGCTGCTTGCTTTGAATCCCGAAAACCTGGGTTGACGGCTGTCCCCGGGGCGATCGCCCGCATCGACTTGGCTAACGCACGAGCGGAAACCCAGGAAGTTTTCCGACCGCTAGCGGTCCGTGCCCGTGCTGTCGTCTTGGATGCTGCTCTCGAATAGCTTGCGCAAGCGCTCGCGCTCTTCGCGCTCCTTCTCCCGCTTCTTGACCTCGTCGTAGTACTTCGGGTCCATCTTCTCAGACTTCTTCAAATTGGCGCGATCGCCCATTTTGGCTTTCGCAAAGCTCGTGGATGCCCCTCTGTTGTAGGTGAAGGCGGGGATTCGATTGGAGGCAAAAGCAAATGCGACCGGCAGGTGGAGGGCGCAAACGACGCCCAACAGGGGGTTGCCAAACCCGGCAAGGAGGATCGTTGTCGCCACCGTGACCCATCCGAGCCATTTTCCGCTCAATGGAATGATGCCGTACATCATGATCTGCGCAGTTGGATTCCGGGTGCACCAAACGATCGTGATCCCGGCTTCCGGGAGCCACAAACCGGCGGCCCCATACAAACTGCCGACCACGGGTCCCAGTAAGCTTATGAAGAGAGCGGGCAGCAGGATCATTGCCGTCCAGAGGCCGATGTACTTGGCGGGTCCGAGGTCGCGCTCGATCGTGCCTCCCGTCCAGAAGACCCACATGCACAGGAAGACGAAGCAGACGAGTGCCAATCCGCTGGCGAACGGCATCGTCGCCCAGGGGTAGGTGAGCAGGGTCCACAGTTTTTGCTGCCAGCCTGGTCCGAGGACGATGGATTCCATGCCCTTGAGAGCGGTGAACCACCAAAAGAGCGCAATCACGACTTGCGATGCGATGATCCCAATCGTAATCGGCGCCGCCTGACGCCGAAACCAGCTCGATGCCTGTTGTAGACCCATAGTCCTTTCGCTATTATGCGTGTCTACGCCAAGCAACCTCAGGCCGTGCCAGACCGTCCGGCATTTTGATCGCTAAGATCTCCGTCGTCTTGTCGAACGGGCAGAAGTTCGGTCCAGCCGACTCCGGCGTCCCCGATCGGCGGTTCTTCCTATCCGATTCGACTCTCGAGGGCGTGACGACAGATGGCGGCGAAGTTGCGTCGGCGATCCCGTGATTACGGAGTGGGCGGGGGCGTTCCATCGGTGGGAGGCGCTTTCTTCTTCTTGGCTTCCATCACGAGTCCGGCAATAATCATGAGGGCGCCGACCCCGATGGCATAAGGCACCGCGAAGGAGATTCGGGCAGTCAGCCAGGCTCCAACGGAGATCAGAGCGGCAGCGGCCCCGACCAACCGTCCGATGTACAGCAGTTTGTTCGTGGGCATAGGACCTCCTCGCAGGCGCAGTGTACGCCAGAGCGCGACCCGAGGTGGC
>JADZBW010000412.1 GCA_020851885.1 Fimbriimonadaceae bacterium
GGGGATGCGCTCGCCGAAATCGGTCTTGAAGGAGTCGACTCCCTGTTCCATGAGGACCTTGAGCTTTGATTGGTACCACTTTGCGGCTTCTGCATTGGTGAAATCCACGATGCCCATGCCTGGCTGCCACTGGTCAGTCTGCCAGACGCGTCCATCAGGCTTCTTTAGGAGATAGCCTGCCAACCTCGCCTCTTCGAAGAGGGCGGACTGCTGGGCGATGTAGTGATTGATCCAGACGCAGATCTTGAGGCCCTTGGCCTTCAACCGCTTGAGCATGCCGACCGGATCGGGGAAGACATTTGGATCCCATTGGAAGTCGCACCAATGGAATTCACGCATCCAGAAGCAGTCGAAATGGAAGACGTGGAGCGGGAGGTCGCGGTTGGCCATCCCATCGACGAACTCGGTGACGGTGGCTTCATCGTAGTTGGTGGTGAAGGAGGTGGTGAGCCAGAGGCCAAAGGTCCAAGCCGGAGGCAAGGCGGGCCGACCAGTCAGCGCGGTGTACTTCTCTAGGATCTCTTTGGGTGTCGGACCATAGATCACGTAGAATTCGAGGGACTCCCCGGGCACGCTGAACTGAGTCCGCGCGACCTTCTCCGAGGCCACTTCGAAAGACACCGGTCCAGGCTCGCGAACGAAGACGCCATAGCCACGGTTGGTCAGGTAGAAGGGGATGTTCTTGTAGGCTTGTTCGCTGCTCGTCCCCCCGTCCTTGTTCCAAATCTCCACGACCTGGCCGTTCTTGACCAAAGACGTGAAACGCTCGCCGAGTCCATAGACCAGTTCCCCAACTCCCAGGTCCATCTGGCCGAAAGTGTTGACGCCTTCCGGTGACTGAATATGCGCCAGCCCCTTCGAAGGCACTCGGGCAAAGGACTCGCCAGAGGCGGTGAAGTCGATTTGCCACGGACCACCCCTGGCAAGAGTCGCGGTCACCTGGCCGGCGGATAATTGGACGCAGTCCTCCGAGATGTGGGGCTTCGGGGCGTACCCTTTGGTCGGGAAGATCTCGAATTCGGGACCTTTCTTGAGGTCCCCGGAGAACCGATTCACTTTGATTCCAACCACGTCGATCGCGGGGCTGGTGAGATCGATGGTGAGGATGGGGCCGCCAAGCGTGTCTCCGCGATGCTGGATTCGGCGAGTTGGGGCAAGGATCCGGACCCCGCTTTCGATTTCGGTCGCGTCGTGAACCTCCACAGGGTGGAAGGCTTGGACGCCTTCGCGCATCAGCCAGTTGCCATCGGTGAACTTCATTAGGGACCTCATGCTAGCCCTTCCGATTCGAAAGAAGCAATTGATTTAACTGTATATCACCGGGCTATGCCGACCATGGCGGGGTGATGGGGCATGCTGCACACCAATCTGGCATGCGAACGATCCTCCGCCATGCGCTAGCTTCCGATACCGTGAGCATGGGCCTTTGGGGCCGAAGAGAACAACCCCATACCCACAGGGGTATTATGGATTCGTGGACGCCACATCTCAACAATCGCTCGACCGACGACTGGCCCGCATCGAAGGGCAGGTTCGCGGATTGCGCCGCATGATCCAATCCGGGGACTACTGCTGTGATATTCTCACCCAGCTCGCAGCAACACGTTCCGCGCTGGAACAGGCGGGCGCAGAAATGGTCGCCAGTCACGTCAAGAGCTGCATTCTGGGTCACGGCACAAGCGAAGCGCATGACCATGCCCAACCCATGTCGCAGGACGAACTGATGGAAGAGTTGAAGGTGACGCTTTCTCGACTTATGCGCTAATACCCCTGGAGGTTTATGATGAAGACACAACTGAAAATCAAAGGCATGAGTTGCCATCACTGCGTGAATTCGGTCCGGGCGGCCCTCGAAGCGGTACCAGGAGTCGAATCGGCCCAAGTGGATCTGGCCACCGGCATCGCCGAAGTCATTCACTCCATGCCGGTTGAGTTGTCCTCGATGATTTCCGCTATCGAAGAGGAAGAGTTCGAAGCGGAAGGGATCCCTGATGCAACCCACCTATGAAGCGCCGGTCGAGTCCAATCAAACTGAGCTGAAGATCGAGGGAATGACGTGCGCATCGTGCGTGCGGCGCGTGGAGAGGGCCCTTGGCAAGGTCCCCGGCGTTCAAGAAGCGATCGTCAATTACGCGACCGAGAAAGCGATCGTTCAGCATAACGGGCATGTCGATTCCGAGACGTTGGCCAAGGCGGTCGAGGATGCCGGCTATGGCGTGGTTCCCGATGCTTTGGAACATACCGCCCATGAAACGATTCCCGGCGAGGACCACTCGGCACATCTTGTCCTGGACGCCGATGGACCCTTGCGTCAGCAGAGGAACAATCTGATCCTCGCGATCGCGTTGACCATTCCGACGATCCTCATTTCTATGGCTTGGCATCCCCGCCCGGAGTGGGCGAACATGCTGCTATTCGTTCTCTCGACACCGGTGGTGCTCTGGAGTGGACGAAGTTTCTTCATCGTCGCATGGAAAGCGCTGAAGCACTTCTCCGCCACCATGGACACGCTCATCGCAATGGGGTCGGGCGCCGCCTGGGCCTACAGCGTTTATGCGCTCATCGCCTATTCGGGCCACGGCGGTCATCACCAAAGCGAGGGGATCTACTTCGAAACGGCGGCGGCCATCGTCACATTGATTCTCACGGGCCGATACCTCGAGTCTCGCTCAAAGGGTCGGATGTCCTCCGCCATCCAGAAGCTGATGGGACTTGCCCCCAAGACCGCGATTCGGTGGGAAAACGGCAACGAGGTCGAGGTCCCATTAGAATCGGTCCGCGTGGGCGATCAGTTGAGAGTCCGGCCTGGCGAGAAGCTCGCGGTCGATGGAGTCGTGCGCGAAGGCGAATCCTTCGTCGATGAATCCATGCTGACCGGCGAGCCCGTACCGATCCACAAGAAGCCGGGAGACCCGGTGACCGGGGCGACGATCAACAAGAACGGCAGCCTTCTTTACGAAGCGACTCGGGTTGGCGGCGACACAGCCTTGGCCCAGATCGTCAAAATGGTCGAGCGGGCACAGGGCAGCAAGGCACCGATCCAGAAGCTCGCGGATCGAATCTCGGGCTTCTTTGTGCCCATCGTGGTGACGATCGCTCTCGGCACTTTCCTCTATTGGTGGCTCGTCTTGGGGGTTGGAATCGGCGCCGCGTTGATTCCAGCGGTCACGGTGCTCGTGATCGCCTGCCCATGCGCCCTCGGACTGGCGACCCCCACCGCGATCATGGTCGGCACCGGTCGAGGCGCAGAATTGGGAGTCCTGATCAAGGATGCCGGGGTCTTGGAACATGCAGGCTCGATTCGAACCGTGCTGCTGGATAAGACCGGTACCCTTACTCAGGGCAGGCCATCTTTAACTGACTTCCGCGCGCTCGACGGCGATGAAGGTAGCCTGCTTGGCATCGTTGCCGCCGCCGAGGCCAAGTCTGAACACCCTGTTGCCGTGGCGATTGTTCGAGGCGCCCAAGATCGAGGGGTCTCGGTCCCCAAAGCCGAGGGATTTGAAGCCATCGAGGGTCGTGGTATCCAGGCCATCGTCGATTCCAAGACCGTCTTGATCGGCAGTCCGCGCCTGATGCGCGACTGGGCCTACGAGATTCCAGCCAAAGCAACCGAAGCCATCGATCGCTGGGAGCAGCAGGGCAAGACGGCGATGCTGGCCGCAGTGGATGGCGTCGTGGTCGCAGCATTGGCGGTCTCCGACCAAGTCGCCGAGCACAGCGCCCATGCGGTTGGCGAGTTAAAGGCGATGGGCCTTAACCCGGTGATGGTTACCGGCGACAATCGACGGACGGCAGAGGCGATCGCCGCCCAAGTGGGCATCATCGAGATCGAAGCCGAAGTGCTGCCGGGCGAGAAGGCGGCGATCGTCCAGAAGCACCAGCAACGGGGGCCGGTTGCGATGGTGGGAGATGGAATCAACGATGCGCCCGCTTTGGCTCAGGCGGACCTGGGAATTGCAATTGGATCCGGCACCGACGTGGCGATGGAGACGGCGGGGGTCACGTTGCTCAAGAGCGATCTGCGCGGCGTTTCTCTTGCCATCAAACTAGCCCGAGCCACCCTCTCAACGATCCGATGGAACCTGGTCTGGGCGTTTGGCTATAACGTAGTCA
>JADZBW010000413.1 GCA_020851885.1 Fimbriimonadaceae bacterium
GTTCATTGTTCGTAGGAGGAATGGGTAGGGCGGACCGATGCGCGCTGTGGCTTTAGGGCATTACGGGAAACCGAAATGCCGTAGGGCTGCGAAGCCGCAACGCCCTCACTCGTGCACTGCCCCCTTCGAAAGAGGGGAAGGTTAACACAGGAGAAGACGATTTGAAATTTCGGTCTGAGACTTCAAATCTGAATTAAAGAAGATGGCAAGAAGCTTAAAAAAGGGATTCTTCGTGGACGATCACCTGATGAAGAAGGTGTTCGACCTCAATGCGAAAGGCGAGCGGAAGTTGATCAAGACATGGTCGCGACGCTCGACCATCACGCCTGACTTCGTGGGGCACACATTTGCCGTCCACGATGGCCGCAAGCATGTTCCGGTCCTGGTGACGGAGAACATGATCGGCCACAAGCTGGGCGAGTTCGCGCCGACACGCACGTTCCGCGGCCACGCGGGCCAGTTGGCAGAGCGGGGTGCGAAGCTCAGATAAGACCCAGGGCAGCCTCCGCGCAAGGTAAAATCTTACGCTTTGCGCGCAATTGGCGCCTGATCGAAAAGGCATAAAAAGATGGAAGTCAGAGCAGTCGGAAAATTTGTAAGGGTCCAGCCGCGCAAGGTTCGCATTCTCGCGGATCAAGTGCGTGGCCGCAATGCGGTTCACGCCGCCGCCCTGCTGCAGTTTCACACCAGCAAAGGTGCGAAGATGCTGCGCAAGATTTTGGTGAGCGCAATCGCAAACGCTTCAGAAAACCACGGCTTGTCCGCGGACACGCTGAACATCTCGACGATCATGGTCGACGAAGGTCCGCGTCTCAAGCGCATGCAGGCGAGAGCGATGGGCCGTGGCAACAGAATCGTCAAGAAGACCAGCCACATCACGGTGGGCGTCGAGGAAGTCGAACAACCGAAGGCGATCAAGCCTCACGGTACGAAGGCCAAGCCCCGACCCACATTTGCATCCGCCGTCAAGGGCAAGAAGGATGTCAAGGCCAAGAAGGTCGTTGAGGCCCCGGTCGAGGCAGCCCCGGTGGTCGAGGAAACTCCCATCGAGGAAACGGTAGTCGCGCAGGTCGAAGAGACCACATCGCAGGAAGCACCTGAGGCAGAACCCGCCGCTGAAGAAGCCGCGCCTGCCGAAGAGGCCAAGGCTGAAGAGGCAGAGGCCTCCGATGAAAAGGGAGCGGAGTAACTTTGGGTCAGAAAATACATCCAGTTGGTTTTAGAGTTGGCGTCATCCGTGGCTTTGACAGTCACTGGTACTTCAGCAAGAAGGGTTATGGTCCCGCACTCTTGCAGGATCACAAGATCCGCAACTATATCAAGGGCCGAGTCGGCCTTGGCAATGTCTCCCGAGTGGAGATCGAGCGCGCCGCGAACCGCGTGAAGGTTACGATCTTCACCGCTCGTCCGGGGGCGATCATCGGGCGTGGCGGCAAGGGTATCGACGAATTGACCGACTTTCTGAATCGGATGATTCGACGAACCGATCCCACGAACGTGGTTCAAGTCAATGTCACCGAGGTTCGACAGCCTGAGCTCGATGCGCAGCTGGTCGCAGAGAACATCTGCCAACAGCTTGAAAAGCGCATTTCTCACCGACGTGCCATGAGGCAGGCGATGACTCGCTGTATGCGAATGAACGGTCGAGGAATCAAGGTGCAGGTCTCCGGTCGATTGGGTGGTTCTGAAATCGCTCGAACCGAAGGCGACAAGGTTGGCAAGATTCCACTGCACACGATTCGAGCGGACATCGATTACGGCGTAGCCACCGCCCACACGGTCTATGGATCCGTTGGCTGCAAGGTGTGGATCTACAAGGGCGAGGTTCTTCCTGAGCGAAGGCTCCGCGAGATGGATGCCGCCGCCGCCGCCGCTCCTCGGAAGAAGGATCGATCCGATGAGGCCATTCCGCCGGCATTCGCCGCTACGCAAGCTGAGATCGATTCGGCTCCCGCCGCGATCGAGGCGGCGCCGGTTCCGGTGGTCGAGGCTCCGGTCGCCGAAGTGAAGGAAACAACGGGAGGTGAAGCTTAATGTTGATGCCCAAGAGAGTTAAAGAAGGCCGCCGCAAGATGCATCGTGGCCGAATGAAGGGTCAGTCCACCCAAGGTAACAAGATCTCGTTCGGCGAATACGCGATCGTGGCCCTGGAGCCCGCCTGGATTACCTCGAGGCAGATTGAAGCCGCCCGTATCGCCATGACCCGCCACATCAAGCGTGGTGGAAAAGTCTGGATTCGGGTCTTCCCCGACAAGTCCTACACGAAGAAGCCGCTCGAAACCCGTATGGGTAAAGGCAAGGCGCCGGTCGAGGGCTGGGTCGCGGTCGTCAAGCCCGGACGAGTGCTTTTTGAAATGGCGGGACCGGCGGAGGAATTGGCAAAGGAAGCCATGCGACTGGCCATTTTCAAATTGCCGATCAAGTGCAAATTTATGACGAAGCGGGATTATGAAGCGATTCCTGCGACGACGGTAGCCGAGGAGTCGGCAGAGTAAGAATGAAGGACGTTAAGACAACTGAATTGCGGGATAAGACCGTTCCAGAGCTGGAAGAGTTGGTGAATCAGGAAAGAGCCGCCCTCTACAAAGCAAGAAGGGATTTGGTCTTCCGCCAGATGACCGACACCGCGAGCCTCAAGGTTCGGCGACACAATATCGCCCGCATCCTGACGGTCATCACTGAGAAGAAGCGAGGTAATGCGTAATGGCAAAGAAGGCTGAAGCCACTCCGGCCCCGACCCCGGCTGCCGAGCCACGCGCGTTCCGAAAGACGCGTCAGGGAATCGTCGTATCCAACAAAATGGACAAGACGGTGGTTGTGAAGATCGAGCGTCGCGTGCAGCACCCCTTGTATGGCAAGGTCGTTCTCCGCACGACCAAGTTCAAGGCTCATGACATCATCGGATGCGACGAAGGCGATCGCGTCGAGATCATGGAAACTCGTCCAATCAGCAAGGAAAAGCGCTGGCGGGTCACGCAGATTCTGGAGAAGGTTAAGTAAGGAAGGGTCGTTGGTGGTTTGTAACTTGTAAGTTCTAAGGCGCGAGTCTCTTCGATTCACGATTTACGAATTACAAACCACGAATTACCCAATCGCCACGCCCACCGCGTCCTGAGCGCGGGCTCGGCCTCTGGCAATAGGAAAACGAAGAAATGGTACAGCAATTTACTAGGCTCAAAGTGGCCGACAATTCTGGCGCGCGAGACGTGATGTGCATCCGCGTTCTGAAGGGCTCTCAGCCCCGATACGGAACGATTGGAGACGTCATCGTCGCCGCCGTCAAGGTCGCCACTCCCAATCTGCCGGTCAAGACAGGCGATGTCATCAAGGCGGTCATCGTGCGGACAAAACGAGCGGTACGACGCGTCGATGGCTCCACGCTGAAGTTCGATGACAACGCATGCGTCGTTATCAACCCGGTCAACAACGAGCCGCGCGGAACCCGCATCTTTGGCCCGGTGGCCCGTGAACTGCGCGACAAGAACTTTATGAAGATCGTGTCGCTGGCACCGGAGGTGCTGTAATGCCTACCAAGGCCGAACTCAAGCAACTGGCAAAGCACATTAAGCTCAAAGTCCGACGTGGAGACACGGTCATGATCATCTCCGGAAAGGACAAGGGCGAAGTCGGCTTCGTCGCCGCCGTATCTCCAAAGGAACAGAAGGTCATCGTTCTCAAAGTGAACGAGGATAATCCCGATCAGCCGCTGCCGCTCAACGCCGCGATCAAGCATCGAAAGGCGAAGACCCAGGGCGAGAAGAGTGCGCGAATCAAGATTCCGGTACCGCTCCACGTTTCGAATGTGATGGTCGTCGATCCAA
>JADZBW010000414.1 GCA_020851885.1 Fimbriimonadaceae bacterium
ATCGGGGGCAATCCGACGGTCAAGTGAATGTCGCTTGCCTTGCGGTCGATCGCCATTCTGAGAATGTCATCGATATGCGCGCCCTTGACGGAGACCGCATCGGCTTCAAGCTGCATGGGCTTGGCAAGGTCGGTCAATTCGGAATAGCGTTTGTCGCTCACGTCGATCGAGTGAACGGATTGGTCGACAAATGCTGGCTTGTAATTCTTGACCGGGTCCTTGTCCAACTCCTGAAGGATCTTGGCGGCCTCGATTTCCAGCTCTGATTGAGGACCGTCTTTACCTGGCACGGGCACCTCGATCATCTGCCCGGACCTGGGATCGATGACCATCTCGGATTGAGGCTTCTCTTCTTCGATAGGAGCGGGCATTGGCGCCGGAGTCGCCCCCGACGCGGCAATTTCCTCATCCTGACTAAGAACCTGGTTCCAGTTAAATTGGTTCGACATTCAATTCCTCGCTTATAAACTCAAACTCGCGGCTGTGATCTCGGCGATTCCCTCATCGACGATGGTCTGGGCACGCTCATCTGGCAGTTGAAGGGTGCTGAAGCACCAACTCGGAATACCGAGTTCATCTGCCACGCGGCCCTTTCGGGCCAATGTCGCGATCGTGCTGGCCAATGCCGTGCACGCTCGCTCCTTATGAAAATCTTCGTCTTCAGCAGGTGGCTCCAGATACCTCAGTCCCTGGACCAACGACTCTGGGAATCCCCACTTTCGGGTGGCGCTGACCGCAACCTCGACGTGGTTGCAGCCAAAGATACGCTCTTCGGCTTCGTTCACGGACACGCCAGACTCGATCAGGTGCGAACAGTCGGTGTAGCTGCCATCACCGAAGCGATCGAGAAGCGTCTTGCCCAAGTAGTGGAGCAGCCCGCAGGTATAGGCTTCATCAGCGTTCAGTCCGGGCGAGACTCTTGCCAGCCACTTTGCGCAAACCGCCGTGTCGACTGAATGTCGCCACCATGCACGGCGCCGCAAGGACTCCTCATCGTTCTTGCCGACAAACATGTCGAAGGCGCCCACCGTCATCGCGAGATTACGTACGCTTTTGAATCCCAAGAACATCAGCGCTTCCTTGATGGATGTCACGCGCTTCGGGAGCCCGAAAAAGGCCGAGTTCGAAAGGGTGAGCACTTTACTGCTGAACCCAGGATCGATTGTGATCGCCTTCTCCATCTCGTTCGCGGGCGAGTCGCAGTCGCCCGTAACTTCAAGGACCTTGAAAACGACGTGAGGCAGGACGGCCAGATTATCGACCTTTGCCATCAACACCTCGAGCGCGGTGGTGTGATCAGATTGCGGTACAGCAGACATGGCTTCAGATTCCCTTCCTTAGATATTCGGCACACTTACGCATAAAGCACACGCAACACTTCGTCCACGGACGTCACGCCCATGAGGATCTTCGAGACCGCATCCATCTGGAGTGTCTTCATTCCGGTCTGAACCGCCAGATTTCGAATCAAGTGCGCGGGACCACGTTTCAAGATCTCGTCGCGGATCTCGTCAGACATCATCAGCAACTCATGGATTCCCGTTCGGCCTTTGTAGCCGCTTCCTTTGCAGTGATCGCATCCGCGCCCTTTGAAGAGCGTGATTTCACCACCGGTATCGGCGCCGATTTCATCAGGAAGCGGGAAGCCGTATCGGAGCAGGCTCTCTCGCTGCGTTGTGTAGGACTCCTTGCAGTGCGAACAGATCTGGCGCACCAGTCTTTGCGCCAGGACGCCGATGACCGCCGAGCTGATCAGAAATGGCTCGACTTCCATGTCCGCCAATCGGGTGGTCGCAGAGGGTGCGTCGTTTGTGTGGAGCGTGCTCAACACCAAGTGGCCGGTTAGGGCCGCTTCCATACCGATGGTGGCGGTTTCCTTGTCGCGCATTTCACCGACCATGATCACGTCGGGATCTTGGCGCATCATTGCGCGAAGGCCCGCCGCGAAGGTCATCCCGGCCTTCACGTTCACGCCGCATTGGTTGATCCCGGCAAGCTCATACTCGACCGGATCTTCGATCGTGATGATGTTGTTCATGCCCGTGTTGAGCTTGTTTAGGATCGAATAGAGAGTGGTCGACTTTCCAGATCCCGTCGGACCGCAAACCAGGATGATCCCGTAGCTTCTCGAGGAAAGATCCTCGATGATCTTCATGTTGTGGGGCAGGAAGCCCAACTTGGACAGGCCGACGTTGATACCGCCCTTGTCCAGGACGCGCATAACGATCTTCTCGCCAAAGACGCATGGGAGGGTGGATACACGAAAATCGAATTCTTTGCCGCCGATGACCGCACTGATACGATTGTCCTGGGGAGCCCTCTTCTCGGCGATGTCCATCTCGGACATGATCTTCATTCGGCTCGTCAAAGGCGCTACGACCTTGCGAGGGAGCTTCATTCCATCGAGAAGCACGCCGTCGACGCGGTAGCGGACGCGCATCCCGTCTTTCATCGGCTCCATGTGAATGTCACTGGCTTTGTCGGCGATCGCTTGGCTGACGATGAGGTTTGCCAGCCGGATGATCGGCGCGTCTTCGCCCATTTCACGCAACTCGGCTTCGCTGAGCTCATCTTCGCGATCATGCGTGATCTCCACATCACCGTCGAAGTCCTTCATCACCCCCGCCAAGGCATCATTGACGTTGATATCGACTTTGTAGTGGTTGGCGAGGGCGGCGAGGAGATCCTCCTCGATGGCGATCATCGCCTCTATTTCGAGCCCGGTGGTCAAGCGAAGCTCGTCGATCACGAAGATATCGAGCGGATTGACCATCGCGACCATGAGCTTGTCGACGCGACGCTCGATCGGAACGCACTTGAACCTCTTCGCTACTTGAGGAGTGATGACCTCCAGGGCTTCCTGTTGCGGCGCGACTTCCGCGATCTCGACAAACGGGATACCCCAGACTTTCCCCAGACATCGAACGCGATCGCGCTCCGAGACCAACCCCATACTGACCAGAACCCGCGCGACAGGTTCTGCGCCCCCCAATTCCTTGTGCTTCTGTATCGCCAGCTCAAGGTCTTCTTGCGAAATCAGCCCCTCTGCCACAAAGTGTTCGCCTGATAGCATTCAATATCTCCAGCCACCGGGATGCCATCCCAGTGGTATAGGCTTTCCATCCAGGTAAGAACCTCACCCTGGTAGTTTTGGCGTGGAAGTCCCCAAACTGTCAGGCTTACCAGCCAGATGGATTACCAGGTGCCTTCGACGGCTATCGG
>JADZBW010000415.1 GCA_020851885.1 Fimbriimonadaceae bacterium
CCAAGCGAATCGATTCTGAACTCGCCAAGCGTCAGATTCCGGGGGTGGACCGTCGTGGCCGGTGAGCGCAGACAAGCCAACTGGGGATGGCTCTTCATCAGCCCGGCCCTCCTCCATTTGCTCGTCTTCGCGATCTTCCCGATCGCCTACGCCTTCGGCCTCAGCCTCTTTCACACCCGATTGGTTCGAACGGAGAGAGCCTTTGCCGGGGCCGACAATTACACCTTCGCGATTGGTGAGCCGTCATTCCTCAACGCCCTTTGGAACTCTGCGAAATACGCACTCCTGAGCGTGCCCTTGGGGATCGCAGTCGCTCTTGGGGTAGCTATTCTCGTCAACCAGAAGCTACGCGGGGTAACCCTCTTCCGCACCCTCTACTACATTCCAGCGATCGCCAGCGGCGTTGCGATCGCGATGCTCTGGATCTACGTCTACCTGCCCGAAACTGGGATGATCAATTCCGGCTTGAATCTGCTCGGAATAGATAACAAGACCGATTTCCTGAACAAAGTCGAATGGGCGATGATTGCGGTCGTCGTGATGTCCGTCTTCACCGGTCTCGGCCCTCGCATGGTGCTCTTCCTTGCCGGCCTCGTGGGAATTCCCCAGGAACTGTATGAGGCAGGGGCTCTCGACGGGGCAACCGGTCCGCGAGCATTCTGGAGGATCACCCTCCCGATGCTCATCCCGACGACATTCTTCGTCGTAGTCACCTCGACCATCTCCGCCCTCCAGATCTTCACCCCGATCTACATGATGACCAAGGGTGGACCCGAGGAGTCGACCGACGTCGTCGGCTATCACATCTACACCGAGGCTTGGGTGAACTTCAATACCGGCCTGGCATCGGCGAAGTCCTTCGTCTTGCTCGCCGCCATTGCCGCGATTTCGCTTGTCCAGTTCCGATTGATGCGGAGCCAACTCCAGGGGTACAGCGCTTCATGAAGTACCTCAAGACCCTTTTCTCCTACCTGGCCATGATCACGCTGGCCCTCTTCTTGATGGCCCCCTTCGTTTGGATGGTGCTGGTTTCCCTCCATCCAAGCAAGTCGCCCATCCCAACCCTGGACCTGATCGTTCCCAAACAGCCCGCCTGGGATAACTACGGCAAGGTGCTCTTCATGCCCAATCTCCCGGTCCTCCGATTCTTTCTAAATACCGTGATCGTGACCGTTTCGATCGTCTTGGGACAGCTCTTCGTCAGTTCGCTCGCCGCCTATGGGTTCGCCCGCTTCCGATTCCGAGGTCGGGAAGCTGTCTTTGCCGTCTTCCTCGCGTCGATGATGTTCGCGGGTCCGGTGACCCAGATACCTGTCTATTTGATGGTACGGTCGTTCGGCTGGCTCGATTCCTACGCGGCGCTCATCGTTCCCGGGCTTTCCTCTGCATTTAACGTCTTTCTTCTGAGGCAGGCTTTTCTAGCCATTCCCAAGGAACTGGATGAAGCGGCGAAACTGGATGGCGCGGGCTACTTCCGGATCTACTGGCGCGTCCTGATGCCTCTCGCCAAGCCATCCCTGGCCACCGCCGCCGCATTCACCTTCTTTGGCGCCTGGACGGACTTTTTCTGGCCGATGCTCACCACCAATTCCACCGAGATGCGAACGCTGGAAGTGGGCCTCTCGATCTTCAAGAACAGCTATGGCGCGGCCAACTGGCCCCTGCAGATGACCGCCGCCGTCATCGTCATGCTGCCTTTGCTCCTCGTCTTCGTCTTCTGCCAACGCTACTTCGTGAAAGGCGTCATGTTGGGCAGCCTGAAGTAGCTAGGCGACTCCGGTCATCAGTCGAATCAGCTTCTCCTCATCCGCATCGGATCGCGGCAGTTCACCTACGATCCGACCTCCTCGGAACACCAAGATGCGATCCGCCATCCTCAGGAGCTCGGGAAGCTCGCTCGACACGATCAAGACCGCCTTGCCCGCCGCCACGATCTCCAGGAGTATCTCGTGGATTTCCGCTTTCGCTCCGACATCGACGCCACGCGTTGGCTCATCGACCATCAGAACGTCGCACTCCGCCGCCAGCCACTTGGCCAGCACCACCTTTTGCTGATTCCCACCGGACAGTCCTCCCGCCGAGGATTCCATGCTGGGAGCCTTGATCCGCAGCCGCTCAAAGTACGTCTGGGCGGTCGCCCGTTCACGCGCTGCCTGCACGAATCCCAAACGTGCCAATCGCGTCAAGATCGGGAGCGTTTCGTTCTCCCGAATCTTCATCCCGAGCACCAGGCCGTGCCGCTTCCGGTCCTCCGGAACCATTCCGATTCGACGGGAAATGGCCCGATCTGTCCGTCGCAGAGGCAAAGTCTGTCCGTGGATCGACACATCACCGGTAGCCGCAGAGTCGAGGCCAAAGATGGCTTCCAAAACCTCCGTTCTGCCCGCTCCGACGAGACCCGCGAGGCCCACCACTTCTCCCTGGCGAACCTCGAAATGGACACCCTCGAACTTGCCCGGGCTACGCAGGTCGCGCACCGACAGCGCCACCTGACCCGCTTGATTCCCAGATGTGGCATCCAACTGCTCGAGCTCTCGTCCGATCATTGCCGAAACCAACGAGTCGTGATCGAACTCGGATGCAGGCTTGGTTGCCACAAGTTCACCATCGCGCAGTACGGTGATCGTGTCGCATAGGCGGAAGATCTCGTTCATTCGATGTGAAACGTAGAGGCAAGTGACCCCGTCCGACTTCAGCTGGTCGATCAATTCGAACAGTCGCTCAGACTCGGTGAAGCTCAGCGAAGACGTCGGCTCGTCGAAGATGAGAGCCTTTGCCCCCTTGGCGACGGCGCCGGCGATCTGCACCATTTGTTGCACCGCGATTGGCAGGGATCCCAGGCGCGCGTTGAGGTCCACCTGCGCTCCAATACGATCCAGCGCGGCCTGGGCCCGACGGTTCATCTCTGCTTGATCCACGAACGGACCTTTGTGCGGGGTATCCCCCAAGCACAGATTCTCGGCGACGCTCAAATTCTCGCAGAAGAGCAGCTCCTGATGCACCATCCCGATGCCTGCCCGAACCGCATCGCCGGGGTCGTGAAAGCGAACCTCCTGCCCCTCGAAAGTGATGCGGCCCTCATCGGGCTGGATCAGACCACACATCACCTTGCCCAAGGTGCTCTTGCCCGCCCCGTTCTCGCCCATGAGAGCGTGAACGGAGCCTTGGCCAACCTCTAGATCGACGCCATCCAACGCCGTCACCCCGGGGTAGCGCTTGGTGATGTTCGATAGCCGCAGAAAGTTACTCATGCCCGGTCCAGCCACCTCCGCGAGAGCTTGACCGACGCTTGGTCCAGAACGACCGCCACCACAACGGCCACTCCGATGATAATCGATTCGTAGTTTTGATCGAAATGAAGCGTGCGGATGGATTGCCGCATCAGAACAATGAGGATCGCCCCCAGCATTGCCCCAAGTGCGGTTCCCTTGCCCCCGGCTAGCGATGCGCCACCGACGACTGCGGAGGCAATGACGAACAGTTCATATCCTTGAGCATCCGCACAAGATGCCGCTCCATAGTAAGAGCACCCGGCAAATGCGGCGACTCCCGCCAACATCCCGGACAAGGCGAATACCCCGATCTGCACTCTGCCGATCTTGATGCCCGAGTAATGCGACGCTGCTTCGTTGCCTCCCACGGCATAGATCTTACGGCCCGCCACCGTCTTGGAGAGGTAGATCCCGCCCAAAACCGTCACGAGGATCATCAGCACCAACGGCACGGGATACTGCCCCTTTTCCAGTCCCAAGGTCGCCTTGAAGATGCCCGTCAAACCCTCGGGCAAGTTGACGGAGAGGCCCTTGCTGATGACGTTTGCCACGCCCCGATAAACCCACATCGTGCCGAGCGTGATGATAAACGGATGGACTTTCAGCCTCGCGACGAGCCAGCCGTTCACCAGCCCACATCCCAATCCGATCCCCACGCACACCGCACCCGAAATCAGGAATTGGCCCAAGGAAGGATCGCTCCCCTGCAGCCCGACTTGGGATCGAAGGAAGATCGCGGTCAAGACGCCGCACAGGGCATAGATCGATCCAATCGACAGGTCGATTCCCCCGGTGATGATCACCATCGTGATCCCAACCGCCATGATCGCGAAGAAGCTGGCGTCGGAAGCGGTCTGGAACAGGGTGTTGGGATTGAGGAAGACGTTTACCGAGTGCCCGCCCTTTTCATAGGAACCGGCAAAGAGAGAAAGGACGATGCTCAGCCCGACAATGACCCCAACCAAGCCGGTTTGGGGAGCGTTGATCAGTTTCTTCAGCCTCTGGCGCACCATGCTGAGCGCAGATTACCGTGGCACGGGCGTGGCATTTGCGTCCCGCCCATGGTTTCCTTGGACGTCCCGTCCAAGTTCAAGGACCTTCCATCCGCTGCGACTTGCCTATGCCGCCAAGCGCAGGCTCGCCCGAGGCTGGGCAAACGAATCAAAGAACACGTTTCGCCGAGCCTCGTCGATCGTCGTTTCACCGGCCAGGACCAGTCCCATCGCTGATTCCTGCATGGGCCGATAGCCGCTGGCAGAGGCGATTTCGCGGATCACATCCATCGATTCCCGATTGGCGATAGCCCTTGAAACTTCCGAAGTCACCGGCATCAATTCCTGGACCGCTGTTCGACCCCTATATCCGAAGCCCTCGCACTTGGGACAACCCACCGGCTGACATAGGTTTACATGGCCCGCCAATCCTGGGAAGTGAACACGCAGCGTCTCCAACTCCTCCGAAGTCGCCGATTTGGTGTCTTTGCAATGCGTGCAAAGCTTCCTGATCAGCCGCTGCGACATCACTCCGATGACCGACGTGCTCAACAGGAACGGATCGGTGCCCATATCCAGCAACCGAGGCACCGAGCTTGGCGCATCGTTGCAGTGCAGAGTGCTTAGCACCAAGTGCCCCGTCATCGAGGCGCGGATCGCCGTCTGCGCAGTCTCGCCGTCTCGAATCTCACCGACGAGGATGACGTCCGGGTCCTGTCTCAAAATCGCGCGAAGTTGCGCGGCAAACGTCAATCCCACCTTCTCAAACACCTGCGACTGGTTGATGCCCTCGATCTCATATTCGATCGGGTCTTCGCAGGTCATGATGTTGCGCCGCTCGTTTTGGAGCTCGGCAAGCGCCGCATAGAGCGTCGTCGTCTTACCGCTTCCCGTCGGGCCGGTTACCAACAGCATTCCGTAAGGCTTGGAGATGAGGCTGCGGAACGTGGTCAGATGCTCTTCGCTGAAGCCAAGCTCCGGAAGTCGTTTGAGTGATTGGCTCTTGTCCAACACACGGAGGACGATGCGCTGACCGTGCTGATTTGGCAACACCGACATTCGGATGTCGATCTCGCGGTTGTCCACCCTGACCCCAAAACGGCCGTCTTGGGGCACGCGGAATTCCACGATGTCCAGCTCCGCCATGATCTTCATACGGGTGATCAATGCGGGAAGAATGGAGATGGGAATGTCCCGCACGCGGCGAAGGTCGCCATCGACTCGGTATCGGACATCCACCTTCTTGCCGCGCGGCTCGATATGAACGTCGCTGGCGCCCATACGAATAGCATCGCCGATGATCTGATTGACCAACCCTACGACTGGCTTGGAATCGGCATCTTTCTCGTCGGCAGTCGACACCTTTTTGGTGTCCGTGCCGAAGTCGTTGATCGCCTCCATCACCAACTTATCCATGTTGGTGGTCCCGGCGCTTGGACCGCCAAACCCGGCATAAGCCAGTTCGATCGCGTTGGTCAATCGATCCGAATCGACCAACACAGGCTCGATTCGCATCGAAGTCATGTTGTGGACCAGGTCGATCGCATCGACGTCCATCGGGTTGCGCATCGCCACCACAAGGAGGTCGCCGCGGATATCCACCGGCAGAAGCTGATAGGTGCGAGCCACATTATGGGGCACGCGGGCCACGGCCATATTGCGTGGCGGCTGTTCGTCCAGTCTCCAAGGCGAAACCCCCATCTGGGCGGCCAACGCATTCAGCAACTGGTCCTCCGTGATGTAACCAAGTCCCACGATAATGCTGCCGAGCGGCGCACGGGAGTCTCTCTGAAGCTCAAGGCCTTGCTGGAGCTGCTTCGCGTTGATCAACTTGAGCGACAAGAGCAGCTCACCAAGGCGCAATCGATGACTAGCCATAACCAGGCATAGTTATCGGCTTGATAGATGGACTTGCTTAACGGTGTTCCAGAAAAACATGACCAGAACTTTTGACGTCTAACCTAAAGTGCTGTCCATCGCCCTCGCTCTTTGCTCGCCTTTGCATCAGAAAGCACAACCGATGCCCCTGGTCCATGCGACTTCCTTGGCGCTCACGAACGGCCAGCTCTACGTCGGCACGAATACCGGCGATATCCAAATCTACGACTCGCGTACCCGAGAACCGCTGACCGTACTCACCAGCGAGCGAAAAGGAATCATCGGCAGTGTTGCCGTTTCCAAGGAGGGAGTGGCGTGGCTTGTGGGAACCCGGCCCGCGGGAATCCGCGATCCCTTGGGCAGTTCGGAGGACCCCGCCAACCAAACCCTCGTCGTTCGTGCTTCCGACGGCCAGACTTCGATTGTCGACCTCAAGCCCGCTGGAGTGACCGAAACCGTCACCGACGTCGCCTGGTTTGGCTCTCGAGTCGCCCTGATCCGAGACTTCGGCGTGAGCTTTTTCGACGCCCGCATCCATGCGGTCGTGCTGTCGGAATCGATCTTGCCCAAAACGATTGCCGAGGAAGCAGCCCGATCCCACGTCTGGTTCTCCAGCGACGCCCTCATGACCTCCCACCCCGTCGCCGTGCGGCGTAGCCCACGCTCTCAAGGATTGCCCTATGTCAGCCTCTTCACCGTCTATCGAAATCAAAAGGATCGATGGACGCGGATCGGCGGCTTTGCTTCCAATGCTTTGGACGTCGAGCCTGTTGAAGGTCTGAATGTCGGCGCAGATGGCAAGATTCCGGCCAGCGCCAGGTTCACCCTCGTAAGCCAAACCGCCGATCTCGACGGGGAAGGCATCGTCGCGATCGAGGGGGACAGCCTCCTTTCGGCTCCGATTTTCAAGTCCGATTGGGAAACCAGCCGCAAGCCTCTGCCCGACCCCTTTGCCGCCCCCGGTCGCCCAGATTCCCTGTGGCTCCAAGCGGCCGGCCCCAACATGTGGTGGTGGACGGGCAACGTTCTGCTGAGCCAGAACCGCACGACCGGCGAGGCGCGTGCCTTCCTGCCTTGGAACGATCCCCAGATGCTCGTCAACGATATTCTTGCCGACAGCGGCGGCGTCTGGCTGGCCACGAACGTGGGCGTCCGGAGACTGGAACTCGCCACTCCGGAACGACCGCTCGGATTTGGCGGATTCGTCGCGGTGCCGTTAGGCATCGCCTCCGAGAAGCCGCCCACCAAGGACGTGGAGAAGCTCGTCAAGGAACTTTTCCGATGGCGCTTCGCTACCCCCGACCTCGCCGGGAAAGACGGCGCGAAGATGGTCGGTGAGGTGTTCCGAACACTGGATATAGCCTTGCCAGACTCCGCGACCGGAATTCTCGCTTCACCTCTGGGGAAGGCCATTGTGGACGAGATCAGAGTGGGCGACGTCATCGCCTCTCCCAAAGGACTTGCCGTTTACATCGGCAACGGCAAAACGGTCGAAATGCGAGACGGCATCGTGAAGAATGGCGACGTCTGGTCGCGCCCATTTGCCACCGTCCGTCGCTTCCTGAAGTAGCCCGGTGGCCGTTCTCTCCTGCCTCCTTGGACATGGCGACTGTCCTATCCCACCAGCGACAAGGAATATAATCACTCCACGCCCCCGTAGCTCAGCGGATAGAGCAACTGCCTTCTAAGCAGTGGGTCGCACGTTCGAGTCGTGTCGGGGGCGCCACCCTTGCCATGTCCATACCGGACACATGGGTGACAAAGTGTTCCGGACACATTGTCCACACTGCGTTTCAGACACATAGGTTACAACTGGATGTCATCAAGCAGGGCCTCCCATGGCTGGGGAGTAGCTCAACCAAGTGGACACGCAAGTCCGGCAACCCCCTCGCCCCGATGAATGGCGGGGAGAGGGGGCAGGGGGTGAGGG
>JADZBW010000416.1 GCA_020851885.1 Fimbriimonadaceae bacterium
CCCTGCCAAACTATATCCCCCGCCACAGAAGCATCACAAACTCAAAAACAAAATTCACATGTTTTCGATAATCGTGTTATCCTTACTTAATGGAGTTTCGGGCGCAGATTATGGCAATTCTTGCACCAAAACTTGGATATTGTGCAGGCACGACACCTGGTGGACGGAGTTCAATTGTTCCGGCACAATCAACAACGAAACGTGGACCAGTGAATACGGCTGCTAAAACTCTGCTCGTGTTGGCTGGCTGCTGCATCCTGGGTGTAGCCGATGCCATGACAATGCCCGAGTTGCTGGAACATCTCAACCAACTCGGGCAAAAGAAACCGTCGCTAACCTGTCTCGTGTGGGAGAGTGTACGATTTGTGGGACGCGTCACCCTCGATAAACCGAGGACGCTCTCGTGGGGACGTCATGACGACGATCGGACTTACACCTGTGCCGTACACGAAGGAAAAGAATACGTCGAATCGGCCAGCGGACCAAGAGCCCAATCAGGAGACACCAATGTGCCAAACATCCGAGAGCGGATACTGACGGTTGGGGATGAATCCTATGAAGACTTTCCCGAGCAAAGGCAGGGCACTATTGAGCGGCCAGGGAAGACTTCCCTGGTCAATGTACTTTGCGTACCCGTGCGAATCGAGGGATTATCCGTCTCGGAATTTGTGGGCCGCTTACAGTCGCCAACGATATCAGAAGGGCCCCAAAAGCTTGTAACCGTATCTGGATCGGTTGATGGAGTGGACGCAACCGTCATTCTGGACCCATCTCATCAATTTGCTCTGCAATCGTACTCTTTGGCCAAAAATGGACAGCAGCAAATTCAGTTTAAGGTGAAATCGTATACAGAGGTCGCCGGATATCCGGTGCCAGATTCCGCGACCGCCGACTTTGCCGCGCGGCCGGATATCGATGTGGCGGCCAAGTCTCATAGTTATACGATTAGCGCAGTAGAACCCAAAGTCGACGAAGAGCTATTCAAACCCTCATGGCGAGAGGGCACCCGAATTGGCAACGGCATCGACGGCAAAGTTTATCTGTTTCAGAATGGTGAGCTTGTTCTCGACCCACTTACAAACCCAGGGGCGGCGAACAAATCAGCGTCGAGAACGTGGATTTTCCTGATATCGACGACCGCCTTCCTACTGGCGGCGTCCAGCATCTTTCTTCGAATACTCAAAGCACGAAAGAAGGTCTAGATCGTGGCTCCTGAAGCGTCGTCCATGCGGTCGTCATTATAGGACATCGCAGGGCGACGTTTTCGGCTTCTCAAGAGATTCTCGTAGAACAGGAAGAGGTGGGCCCACCCCGAAAGATCCCCGAATCGGTCGCGGAAACGGCCCGTAGCCTCACGGTAGCGAAAATCGGTGACCGCCTTATTTTTCCACTTAGGGTGATAGAGCCGCGTGAATGCCTGCCAGATATGGGTATCCAAGGGCACGGCCATCGAATGGTCCAGACCGTAGAGACAGATGCAGTCGGCGAGCTTCGGTCCAATGCCCGGAAGCGAGCAAAGTTCGCCATGAGCCTCCTCATAGTTGGCCTTCTTCAGGTTGATCAACCAGGATTCGCCCCGGCTCACGATCTCCTTGGCGACTCGGGGGATGGTGGCCGCTCGATAGCCAAAAGCATGAGACCTGAGGTCAGCCTCCTCGATCTCAGCAATCCGCTCGATCGTCGGAAACGCATAAAGGCCATCTTCCAGGGGCTCTCCGTAAGTACCCAAGCGCCAGCACATTGGAATGATCCGGTTGAGGTTGTTGTTTGCCGAGCAAATGAAACAGAAGATCGTCTCGACCGGGTCGCTATGCCGCAACAATCGGATGCCGAGTAGTTGCTCGACCGCTGGTTTTAGTTCTGCCCCCCGAAGGAGGATCTCGGCCTCGACGGCGGCGGCGTCGCGGTCAAGCCTGAAGAACGATTGAAGGGCGCCCGCATCTCCATTGGTTGCCGCGAGAAGGCTCGTTCGACCCGTCTCGCCGTCTGCGATCGTAGAAAGGCGATAGCAATGGCGGCCGTCGACCCCTTCCCAACTTCCATCGTCCAACTTCCGCCAACGAAATGCCTGGCCGCTGCGAAGGCAAAGGTCGAGGTTTAGCCGGCCATCAGGGACTTCGAGGTTGTAGGTTCTCAGAGCGACCCCTCGGGCAACATCTCCAGAAACTCGTCCTCGGTCAATACTTTGACTCCCAGTTGTTCCGCCTTGGCCAGCTTGGAACCCGCACCTGGACCCGCAACCACGTAGTTGGTGAGCTTGCTGACACTGCCCGCCGCCTTGCCGCCCATCTGCTGAACCAGTTCCTCAGCCGCTTCACGGGAAAACTGCTCCAGCTTGCCGGTGAAAACAAACGTCATGCCGGCAAATCGGTCGCTCTTGGGACCTTCCGGCTCGACGGGAGCAACCCCGCACTCAAGGAGTTGATCGATCAGGGTTTGGTTGGCGGGATCCTGGAGCCACTCCTCGACTTCGGTCGCCGTTCTCGGCCCCACATCTGCCACCTGCACGAGCTCTTCATAGTTCGCTTGTCGCAGCTTCTCCAAACTTCGAAACTCGGCGGCAAGGTCCTTGGCCCCACGATCTCCGACGAACCGGATCCCCAGCCCAAACAGGAATCGATCCAGCGGCCGCGCCTTGGAGGACTCGATCGCCTCCAGTAAATTCGCCACGCTCTGCTCGCCAAGTTTCTCCAGGCCCACCAGGTCTTCACGATGGTCCTTCAGTCGATAGATCGATGGCAGGTCATAGAGGAACCCAAGCTCCAAGAACCGCTCGATCAACTTCTCCCCCAGGCCCTCGATGTCCATCGCTCCCCGACTCACGAAGTGGCGGATTTTGGCGGCGACTTGCGCCGGGCACTCCTTATTGGGGCACCGGAGGGCGACCTCCCCCACCTTCTGAACCAGCGGCGTTTGGCACTCGGGGCACTCACTGGGCTCAAGGGGCAAGGGCAGATCCTCCAGCCTCCGCTCCAGCACCGGCCCAACGACCTCCGGGATGACGTCGCCCGCCCGCTGGACGATAACGATGTCGCCGGGCCGGACATCCTTTCGGCGAAGCTCCTGGTAGTTGTGCAGCGTCGCCCTGGTCACCGTGACCCCGCCCACACTGACCGCCTCAAGATCGGCAACCGGGGTCACCGCACCGGTACGTCCCACTTGGGCAAAGACCGAATTGAGTTTGGTGAAGGCCTGTTCCGCGGCAAATTTGTAGGCTGTTGCCCACCGCGGACCCCGAGAAGTGAAGCCAAGCTGCTCCTGCAGGTCGAGACGATTGACTTTGATGACCACACCGTCGATCGCGAACGGCAGGCTGGACCTTCGGGCGTGGACGTCCTCGATGAACTCAATCAACCGGTCGATTCCCAGGATCACCCTTGGTTCGGGCCTAACCGCACAGCCCAAATCGCGGATACGGGTCAGGATGTCCGATTGCCTATCGGAAAACCGACGACCCTCGCCAATGTCCGAAGCCCCGACGCCATAGGCGTAGAAGTTGAGCTTCCGAGCAGATGTCAGGCGCGAATCCAACTGGCGCAGTCCGCCCGCCGCCGCATTGCGAGGATTGGCAAAGAGCTGCTCTCCCTTGGCGGCTTTCGCTTGATTGAGCTCCTCAAAAACCGATTTGAGCATGATGACTTCGCCGCGAATCTCAAGGGTTCCCCTGAGGGCCTGCTGCAGCCGAATGGGCACCCCCCGTATGGTCATCGCATTATGGGTCACGGTCTCCCCGGTCGTTCCATCCCCGCGAGTCGCCGCTGTTTCGAGAACTCCATCGACAAAGGTGAGCGATAGCGATGCTCCATCGAACTTGAGCTCGGCGAAATACTCGACCTCGGCAATCGATTCCA
>JADZBW010000417.1 GCA_020851885.1 Fimbriimonadaceae bacterium
CAACGACAAGAAGTGTAGCGCCGCCAAGACAAATGGCATCGGGTTTGAATACAAACACATTGCTCATGAAGCTTGTGGGGGACCCACGCATGCGACTGATGAAAGTCTATCTTAGCAACGCCGAAGAAGCGGCCCTGATTGCCGGAGGAGGAACGGTCACATGGTATTACGTCTTTTAGCCATCCTGAGCACTGGCTTCCAACAAACGCCATCGCCCGCTTTGATGGAACAGTGCCGGGTCGAAGCGGATCGACTCATGGGGATCGTCTGCCGCACCGACCGTGGTGGGCAGCTTAACAAGTATCTTCAGGTGAAGCCTCAGGTCGAATTCCGATCTTCAATGATCTGCGTTTGGTATATCAATGGCGGTGTCCTTTTTTCTAAGGATGGCAGACTGCGCGGAATTGGATTTACTCCTTATGAATTTCCGCACGAACTACAAACAATACTTACCGAGGACCAAGCCAAGGTTGAAACAAGGGAATACGCGAAGCGGTTGGGAGTCCCGATCGCGAATTCCAGAATCCATTGTTATCCCAAGGGTCCGTTTTTTGAGACTCTTTTCATACCCACGTTCGACGGCATTCCATTTGACACGGAGTGGTACGTGACGATTGAACGTGAGTCGGGCTATCTCACTTCCTATAGACCTGGAAAAATTCCAAGACTCCACGGTTCAGCCCGGCCCTCGATCACCGCAGAACAGGCCACCGCCTCGGCTCTCTCGGCAATGGCAAGATTCATACGGTACGACCAATTTGTGGTATCCGATACGGATCTCGTTCTGCGAGTACCTGTCTTCTTCTCAGGGCCCCGTGAAATGACCGACGAGCAAATTGGAATCGCAAGGTCCGGGGAGGCGATCCCCATATACGGTGTCAGGATCAATCGAGGTGAAAGTTGGCGAGACGACATGGAGGGTTACAGTGAGTTTTGTTTTGTCTATGTGGATGGCCGAAACGGCAGAACGATGGCGATCGTCGAGATGAGCAAATTCCTGATGAGCGGGGTTCCAATCAAGAGCCCGAAGACCCTGATCACCCTATCGAGCGCCCTGGGAATACGCACCGATGAGGGCCTGAAGTGGTTTACGGGCTGGAAAGACGCCAATGCTCCCACTAAGGAACCGACCGCCATGGAGTCGCTTGTGCTGCAGACGAAAAACGGTGCCGTCCGCGCAAAGTTCGACCGTGCCGGTGGACGGTTGGCCATTCCGATAAAGGATGGTACGAAATGGCTGAAGCCTGGCCGTGCAATGCTGGCGGCGATCGAATGGGACGTCGCCAACCCAATGCCGAGCTTTGGTTCCAAGCGCGGGTAGTGGCCGTTGCGGGAATTAGCTTCACCGATGGGCCGACGCGCTCGTGAATCACGCCAGAGAACAGGGCGAACCGCATTGCCGTTCAACTTGGTGGTGATGCACGCCTGTTGGACGGTGGGAGCATCGGGGAATGGGTCCTGGCAGGCGCTGGCCGCCGTCCAGGTGGTCGGCCCCCAATGGTGAAGGCATTCTGAGAATGGCCCTTCAGGATGTCGAAAAAGGTATGGCCGTCGCCGAAGATTCCAGAATTCTACGTCGGCATCACGATCGTCAGGTACTTGCCGAGCAGTTCATCGTCCGGAAACCTTTTCGATAGCGTCTCCAGTGCCTCACGTTCCATTGTCCGCCAAGGATAGGGGGGGCGGAAACCCAATTTTCCAGCGGCGGAAATCATCTCGCCGGCCTCCACCTCCATCCGGCTCGCTCTCAAATATGCGTAGGCCAAAAGGTATCTGAGCATGGGCAGATCGACGTGTCGGAGGGACTCATCGAGCCACTTCGAAGCCTCCTCGTTCAGACCCATTTCCAGAAGGTGGCAAGCCACATCGATGAAGGCGTCCGGAGTCTCCTCGAGTGGATCCAACACCTTGACCTTCCCTTTGGACTGAGGAGGGTTTGCCAGGAAGCTCTCAGCCCGCAAAGCCGGCTCCAGTGGAGCCAGGTAGTGCGCGTTCAGCAGTTCCGGTCTTTCCTCCTGTCCTGCATCCAGGTGCCGCTCGGCAATCGCTTTGGCCCACCAAACCAGGTGGTCCTCGGCATTGAAGAGGAGCGCTTGCTCGAAGGCCCGGCTCGCTTCCTCAAAGTTCTTGGCGGCCAGCGCACGGTAGCCCAGGAGCGTGTGCGCCAAGTGTCGATGCCCTACGTCGAATGTGCCCCTTTGAAGCGTGGCGATGTCTGATCCGAGGTGGAGAGGCTCGTGCGCCGCCGTCTCATCAGCACCGGAGCTGCTCATGGCGAACTCTTCGGAACGAGCCCAGCGCAGGAGTTCCTCCCGATGAGGGCCCAGCACAACGATTCCGCTTAAGGGATGCGCGGATTCGGGCATCGCCAGGGAAGTCGATTCGGCTGGATCCAGGTCCAAGGGGGCATCGAGGACCTCACCTCTCACGGTCTGAATTACCACCTTGGCTCGCCGAACGGATTGGCATGATTGGAGGCTCAATGATCCGTTCTCGATGCCGAGGGCGAATTGCGATGTTCCGGCCAGGAACTCGCCGAGACCCGAGTAAGGCGAAATCCGCACCTTCCACACATCCAATTGGCGCGGAGCCAAATTTCGCAGGAACCCGAATCGATGCAGGGACAATCGGCCATTTGACAGCGCGGCATGATTCATTTGACCGCCGGAGTCCAGCAGAATCGCGCGATCCTGCTCGTGCCAAATAAAGGCATGATCGTTTTGGATCAGGCTCCCACCAGACAAGCCGAGCACGAGTCTGCCGTCGTAGGGCAACGCAGCCAGTGTCCGGTTGAATGCCCGCACCTCGATTTCGAATCTAGATTCATCGGGGGGGAGGTGAATGCGGACGTTGAGGCTAATGCCCTCGCCGTCGAGTTCGCCCCACCAGACCGCAGTTGGCCCTTCTTCGTCGTCTGCATAGTCGGGCATCGACGCGACGGTGCCCATCGAGTTCGGGCGATCAGCCCGCCCCACCTCTACTTGAATTCCTGCTGGGCAGCAGACGCCACGTCGTCCACCGGTTAGTAGCGGCAGCTTTGGGTCGAACGGCAGTAGGTCCGTGCCCGTCCTTTTGTCGAAAATCCGCAGAATCCTTCCGCCGAGGTCGGGAAGAGTCGTGATTCGGAGGTAGGGATTCTCGAGGGTCAGCGCTTGGAACTCGCGCGTCTCGAACTTTCCTGTGCGGGTGAGCATGGGAACTGGGCGGGTTTCCTCGCTTGGCTCGACGGCTTCGAGCAATTCGATGTTGAGTTCAATGGCGTCCTGGGAAACGTTGGTGGGCATGGGATATCGGGCTTCTCAGGTTACCCTTGGTACACTACAGTCGATGGCGGCGAGATTGTCTCCGTTGGGTAAAGCGGTTAAGTGGCTCATCGTTCCCGCATTGTGCGGTGCGATCGGTTACTACTTGATCGGACCCCGAGTAAAGGACAAACTGCCTGAGAGCGTCAAAGAGAAGGTAACGGAGGCCGCGTCGCGCACAGGGTTGACCACCAGCCGGGCGCCGCAGACCGCTCCGGATGAGGGCGGTCCCAAGCCGACGTTCAACGCGCCAGAAATCGATGTAACCGTCACCAAATTGGGCTCGCCAAACGATCGTCCCAAAAAGAAGAAGCGGCGAAAGAAGAAGCCAACGACGGAATCATCGACAAGCGGCACGCCTGCTTCTCCACCGAGCGGCGGCCCGTCCGAACCACCGCCCGCCAATCAGGGAATCTAGCTCGAATCTACTTCGACCAGAAATTCTTGAAGAGAAGGATCAGGACGACCGCGCCAATCGGGGCGCCGATGATCGATCCGACGAGCCCGCCACCGCCATTCGTACCAAGTAGGGTGTGCATGGCAAAACCCACCAAGAGAGATCCGGCAATGCCCAGCAAGATCGTAAAGAGGCAGCCCGAAGGCTCTCCTTTGCTTCCTGGCACCAGCATCTTGGCCAAAATGCCCGCCACTCCACCAACGATGATCCACCAAATCCACGCCAACATAAACGCTTTGACCCTATCGTCTCATGAAAGGTTGCATGGGACCTAGGACGTCGGCATGATTCCATAATGTCTCGTGCCTGGCGGTAGAGCCTTTGAAGACAAGACTCAGGAGGAGCAAATCGCTCTGCTGGAGGCATTGGGAAGAGTCGGTTTGGCCGAATTCGGTGTGGAACCGATATCCATCCAACCCTTGGTCCATTTCGAGAACACCACATTCAAAGTGGAATCTGCACAAGGCACGTTCAACCTCCGAATCAGCCGACCGGGACAGCAAACGGACGCGACCATTCGGAGCGAAATCGAGTTCCTTCGAGCGATGAGATCCGAAGGATTTCGTGTTCCGAACCCATATCAGAATCGAGTCGTTACGGTGGCTTCGCCAGGGGTTCCCGAGGCAAGGAATGTCGTGCTTCTCCGCTGGATGGGCGGTGAATTCCTCAGAGATCGGCTGACGCCGGACGAGGCTCCTTTGATTGGGAAGGCGATGGCCGATCTCCACGATTTCACCGTCCGCTGGCTACCTCCAACCGGCTTTGTGCGCCACCAACTACATCGATGGACATTCGATTCGCCGGAGAGCCACATCGTGAGCGGCCCGGTCGAGGGGCTTCCCGAGGTGGACCGGGAACTGGTGAACCAGATCGTCGTGGAAACCTGTGAGCGCATTCCGTCTCTGATCAGGAACTCGGAGACCTACGGGTTGATCCACGCCGACCTGCACGTTGGGAACTTGCTGATCGAGGACGGTCAACTCAATATCATCGACTTCGACGATTCTGGCTACGCTTTTTTGTACTACGATTTCGCGGCGGCCTTGGCCTTCCACTTGCACCACCCCGATTTCGTTGAGATTCGAAATCGGATGTTGGCGGGCTATGAATCGGTACGGCCACTGCCTCCGGGAACTCGCGAATTGTTGACCCCCTTCATCCGGCAACGATTGGGAGGCGTCTCGGAGTGGATTCTGTCTCGAACGGATAACCCGAAGCTGCGCGAGATCGGTCCGAGCCTTGTGAGTGAGTTCTGCGAGGGGATGCGCCGCTTGGCAGCCCTCGGTAATTGATGCCATTCGACATCACCTTGTTTTGAACCCACAACATTACCGGGCAGGGTAGGGCGAACCCTGCCGATACTCATTCTTGTCGGCGGTAAGGATGCCGTAATAGGTGAAGACATTGCGTCAAGGATTAGGCCAGTCACAACGAGTAGAAACGTCCACAACCCTTCGCGTCGATCCGCGAGTCGTTTTGGCGAGTTATCTTCTCCAGCTCAACCAAGCCGAGCTTGAACAGGCCCTGGAAACGGAGCTAAACGAAAATCCTGCCCTGGAGCGGATCCAAGACGATCAGGAGCCGATCCAAGATGAAGCCATCCTGAAGGCGGTTGCGCCGCAGGAGTTGCGCACGTCGAGCGACGACTATGAGTTCAGACGGAGCCTGCCTCAGGATGAAGAGCCGGATTGGCTGGACTTCGCTGCCTCCGGTACATCGCTTTGGGATCATCTGCGCGCCCAGCTGATTCCATCGCTTCCGGCCAGTCTGCATCTGCTTGGCGAGTATATGATCGAGTGCATCGACGAGAAGGGCTACTTGACGACCCCTATCGAAGAGATCGCACTGGCGACGGGTTGCGCATTGGAACATGCGGAGTGGGTACTGGCGCAGCTTCAGCACTGTGAACCATCGGGAGTCGGAGCGACCACGCTTCAGGAGTGCCTGTTGCTGCAGCTTCGCAATCCAGAGACGCTGGAGCAGAAGCTGGCAAGGGCGATCGTGAAGGGTTATCTGGACGACCTCATCGCAAGGCGAACGCTTAAGATCACGCGTCGATTCCGGGTGATGCCGGATGTCGTCGAGGCGGCCTTCCAAGAAGTCCTTCAGCTTTCACCCTATCCTGGTGAAGCCTTTGGTGGAGCACGAACGACGAAGGCGCCGAAGGCCCAGAGTGTCACTCCGGATTTGATTTTGAGGCGCGATGAAACAGGCTGGCAGGTCGATATCAAGGGTGTCGACGCCAACAACTTGACCATCAATCGAGCCTATCGCAAGCGATTCAAAGACCTCAATTCGATGGAGCATGCGCCAAAAGACGAGAAGCGGCACATTTCGGTCTACGTCCAACGCGCCCAGGACTTCATCGGATGCGTCCAGCAACGAAAGCGAACGATGCGAAAGATCGGCGAATACCTCATCGAGCATCAGCCGAGCTTCGTGTCGACTGGTTCCTACGAGTTCCTTCGACCTTTGACGAGAACCAAGATGGCCGAGGATTTGGGAATTCATGAGAGCACGGTTAGTCGTGCGACGATGGACAAGTACGTGCAGCTTGCTTCTGGCGAAATCGTGCCGTTCGAGGTGTTCTTCAAGCCGGCGCTTCGAATTCAGAAGATGATCGAGGAAATTCTGCAGCACGAGAATCCCGACAATCCGCTCAGCGACGAAGCGATTGCGCGCCTGCTCGAAAAGAAGGGCGTCACGGTGGCTCGCCGGACGGTGAACAAGTACCGGGATCGGACGAAGCTTCTCAGTTCCCGGAAGCGGCGGTCTGCCTGAGGAACTTGTCGCCCAGTCTGCTCTCCAGACTGGGCGACTCCGCCGCTCCTATTTCTTAACCCATCTGTCCAGCCAAGCGACAAATCGGGCCCACTGATCGAGAATGGTTTCCTCTGCGATCTGGCCGTGGTCCTCATAGGGATACATGTAGAGAGCGGCATTCTTGCCCAGAGCCTCCAAGGCAGAGAAGAGCCGTGGCGAGTTGCTCGGTTCGGTCCCCATGTTCTGGTCGTCGATACCGTGGTACAGGAGGATGGCACCCGTCAACTGCTCCAAATAGAGCATCGGCGACATCGAGAGATAGACCTCACGCGATTCCCAAAGTTGTCGTTGCTCCGATTGGAACCCGAAAGGCGTGAGAAGGCGATTGTAATTCCCGTCTCCGGCGATGCCCGCCTTGAAGAACGGGGTATGCACCATCGCGTTTAGCGTACTGAAGGCGCCGTAGCTGTGACCGCCGATAGCAAGCTTGTTTCGATCGATCGCTCCGTCGTCGCAGATCGCGTCGATCGTAGCGGAGAGGTTGTTGCGGAGTTGTGGAACATACCCATCGTTCTTTCGCGTGTCGGAACCGATGATCGGGCAGTCTGGCTCGACCAGCGCATAGCCGGCACGGAGCAAGATCGCCTTGTTCGATGGAGAAATCCCCGAGAATTGGTTCTTGTTGTAGGTTCGCTTGGAACGATCATAGGTGGCCTGATCAACGAATTCGCTTGGATAGAACCAGAAGAACGCAGGGACCTTCGAACCGGCCTTGGCTCCTGGAGGCAACGTAACTTCGACCTGGAATTTGAATCCGTCGTTACGAGTCACCATGAACTTTCGCTGGGTCGCTTGCGTGATGTCCGGAGCAAAGTCTCGATTGGCGGTGAGCTGGGTTTCGCTCTTGGCCGCCAAATCGACCAGGAACGTTTGTGAAATTGACGATGGCGACTGTCGGGAAACAAGTGCGCGCTTCATGTCGTCGTCGAGTGGCGTGATACCCTCGGACTTCGTTTCGCTCGCCTCCCAAATTCGCTCCTTCTTGCCGGTTTCGATCTCGACCCTGTCGAGGAACGCCCTGGGAGCATCCTTTGTGGGGTCTTTGAAATACCGCGTACCGCCAAGATAGACGAACTTGCCGTCGCTCGACATCCGCACAACATTGCCGGCGATGGTTCCCTCTCTGGATAGAAGCGAACCGGGATTATCATAGAATCCGTTCTCGCCGGGATCGGATTCGACGACCGGAAAGACTCTGCCCGGATTGTCGAGCCGAACCGCCGACACTCGGCTCTTGGCACCCACCGTTTGAGTCAGGAAGAGAGTCTTCCCATCCTCGCTGTACTGTACTGACCCGATGCGGGTGTCGCTCTCAAATACTGACTTGACATCCTTGTCGCCATAGGGAGGAAGCCACTGCATCACGCGGTCTTTCTGGCCCGGTCGCAGGGCGCCGCCTGCCCCCTGGCCCGCGGCACCGGGTCGTCCTTGGCCACCTCCGCGTCCTTGCTCGTCTTGGTCGGATGGTGGAGGCGTGGTCTCACGGTTCTGGGGAGCGGAAAGCTGGAGGAAGCTGAAACCTTGCCCATCGGGACGCCAAACGATCGACCGTTTGTCGTTGTCCAACCCGGCTTGACCGGGCGTTGTCGGCGGCGTGGGTTGGCTGAACCGCAAGGGTCGCTTGGCGAGTTCCGCGACCTCCTTTCCGGTCGCATCCCACACAACCTCTCGATCCGGGAAGCTGGAGGCGGGAACCATGTAGGAGAAGGGCCGCTCCATCAACGTGACGCGGAAGTGGCTGCCGTCAGCCTGAGAACTGAAGGACTCGACCATTTGCGGCTTGCCGATATCCTGAAGCTTTCCGGTCGTCACATCCACGACCCCGAGCTGGCCGGTGGCATACCATTCGAGAAGATCGAATTCAAAGGGAGTGTT
Organism: Fimbriimonadaceae bacterium; assembly: GCA_020851885.1. Classification (GTDB taxonomy): domain Bacteria; phylum Armatimonadota; class Fimbriimonadia; order Fimbriimonadales; family Fimbriimonadaceae; genus 55-13. Next base: position 8,458 of record JADZBW010000417.1, read on the forward strand.
CATCAATCCGGCGTAGGTTCGAATTGAACTGGCCTTGTCGTCGCTCACCTTAACCAGGGGTGCCGGAGCCACCACTGGCAAGACGGGTTTCTCAACACGCTTCGCGGGAATCCAGACGGTTGCGATCCGCTTGGAGTCGGAGAGCCACTCGAAACGGGTGTTCAACGTCGCGAGCATCGGGATAGCGCATGCCTGCTTGTACTTGCCCGTCTTGGCGTCGGCAACGTAGAGGAAGGTTCCTTGATCGAAGTGGGCCATAAAGGCGATGCGAGTGCCATCCGGGGACCAAGAAGCGCCGCTCAGGCTCGCGCCCTTGGGAGGTTGAATGGTCAGCGCCGAACCGGATCCGAGGGGACGAATCTCGAGGGCCACCGTTCGCTGCTTGATCAGATTCCGGGAACGACCGCCTTGGCGTTCGATTTGAATACCCCCCAGGTTGTCGTAGGGCCTCGCCATATCCGCGAGTTTGGGAAGGCCCGCCGACACATTGACGATGTATCGCGTCTTGTCGGGGCTGAGGTTGCCAACCTGGACATTGCGGTACCAGGGTGCGGTGACCACTTCTTCGATCTCCTTGGCAGGCCGAAGATATCCCTCGGTCGAGAGAGTCTTGACACCATCGTCGGCGAAGGCAGAGACTGCCGATAGGAACAACAACCAAAATGCCGCCCGTTTCATTGCGGCGGTTTACCCCATGCGGCCCTCCATTGGTAATCTTCCGCCATGCGTCGCCTCTCCCAATGGAGCCGAGTCTTCCTTGGACTGGCGGTTTTCTCTCTGCTGGGCTCCATGCTGACCCGATTCACCGGGCTGGAGCCAGGTTTGATGAAGCCCGTGGCCTCGGCGGCGATGCTCATGACCGGAGTTCTTGCCCTTTGGTCTGGCGCGGCCAATACGAATAGCGTCAAAGACGCGGCCACGGCCGTCGTCCTTGTGGTCCTTCTGGGCTTCACTGTCGAAGTCGTGGGCCTCTACACGGGTCTGCCTTTCGGCCGATATGCCTACACCGATCAATGGGC